>JAIRNH010000004.1 GCA_031258155.1 Helicobacteraceae bacterium
ACTCCCGCAACCGCTTCTGATAGCGTAAATGAAAACACCGCGCCGCCTAAAAGCGCGGGCGTTGGGTCGCCCCCCCCCCCCCCCCGAAGGCGAAAATTTTGGTTTCTGCCTACCAAAAGCCGTTTTATATCGTTTAGTCAAGTAAGAGAGGATTGGATTCTTTATAACGCTTTTGGAGAAAAACAGAGCGGATTTTATATCGACGTAGGAGCCGCCGATCCGCACTCGCTCAGCGTTACGAAACTCTTATATTCGCTAGGTTGGTGCGGTATCAATATCGAGCCTAGACCCGATATGTTTGCAAAACTGCAAGAGGCGCGACCTAGAGACGTCAATGTAAATCTCGGTTGTTCCGATCAAAAAAGCGAGTTGGAGTTCGCCGTTTATGGCGATTTAAGCAGTTGCGATCCGCAGACGATAGATAGCTTACGTCAAAATAACGCGGATTTCACAATGACAAAAACGCCCGTCTGGACGCTGACGGAGATTTTGCAAACATATCTGCCAACGCAAGATCAGGCGATTGATTTTTGCAAGATCGACGTAGAGGGATACGAAAGATATGTGTTGCTTGGTCTTGATTTCGCCAAGTTTAGACCGGCTGTATTCTGCGTCGAATCCACAATTCCCGGCAGTAGCGTGCCTTGCCATAAGAGGTTTGAGGACGTTCTTGTTAATAACGGCTATGAGATCGTCTATATATACAGTATTAACCGATACTACGTCGATATGCGCCGCGACGACGCGGAGCGTATTTTGGAAAACTTTCTGCGTATAGGGTGGAAAGAAAAAAAGATTAAAACGATAGACTTTAGAAATATGGGCGATTCGATTCGCAATTTTATTCGTTATCCAAAAAGAGCGCTTCGTCCCATCGGACGCTCCATCAAGGATATGTTGCGACTTAGGTAGAGGGCGCTTAAGGATTATTTGGGATTTGCTAAAATCGCCCTGATTTTAACTCGATAGAGGGAGTGGGCGATGAAAGAGATTTTCAGCCGCTTTAGCGTTCGTAAGTTTCAAGACAGGCAAGTAGAGCCTGAAAAGGTCGAAAAACTACTCCGCGCGGCGATGCAGGCGCCAAGCGCGGGCAATCAGCAGCCGTGGGAGTTCTTGATTATAACTAAGCAAGAGAGCAAAGAGGCGATAGCGAGTATCTGCCCATATAGCAAGCCGCTATTAGGCGCGCCGCTGGGAATTATGGTTCTGCAAAACGGCGCGAAACTACATTACCCCGAAAACGTTCAGCAGGATTTGGGCGCGGCGTGCCAAAATATTCTGCTAGAAGCCGTGTATTTAGGGCTTGGCGGCGTTTGGATGGCGATTATGGACATTAAGCCGCAGATGAAGGGGATCAAAGAGCGTTTCAAACTACCCGATCATATAGAGGCGTTCGCCACGATCGCGATCGGCTACCCCGCCGAAAGCAAAACGCCTAAGCTCCGCTACGACGAGAAGCGCGTCCATTACGAGGCATACTAAGATTGGAAATCGAGCTTTACAACTTAAATATCGAGCGCGCCGTTTTAAGCTCGATTCTCTTTGAGCCGTCTTACTACGCCGACGCGGCGGAGCGGTTGACGGAGCGCGACTTTTACCTACCCGCGCATCAGGCGATCTTCGCGGCTATGGGCGAATTAAACGCCGATCGCGTCCCGATCGACGAGGAGTTTTTGCGTAAAAGGCTAATTAAAAGCGCTCGATACGACGAAAACGTCATGTTGGACATTTTGGCTACCACGCCGCTGTCCAACACCTACGCCTATATCGACGAGATTAAAGAGCTGGCGTTAAAGCGCGAGATTATTAAGCTCACCACCGAGATTAAACAGGTAGTTTACGAAGAGCAACTTGACGCGGCGGAGTCGATCGATCGCGTGCAAAAACGGATATTTGAACTTGGAAACGACGCCTCTTCCAAGCAATTTAGAAGCGGCGAAGAGATAGCCGCTTCCGCGCTGGAAAGGATCGAGGCTATCAAGGCGCGCGGCAACAAACTTGTAACGGGCTTGGACACGGGCTTTCACGGGTTAAACAAAATGACTAACGGCTTTCACGCGGGCGATATGATTGTGCTTGGGGCGCGTCCTAGCATGGGCAAGACCGCGTTTGCCGTGAATCTTACCGCGAACGTTTTAGGAAACGACGAGGGCGTGGCGATCTTCAGTCTTGAGATGTCGGCGGAGGACCTTATGTTCCGTCTCTTGTCGATCAAGACAGGTCTGCCCATGAGCAAAATCAAGGTGGGCGATCTCGACGACAACGAATGGGCGCGCTTACTCGACGCGGCGGATTTTTTTGGGCGGAGCAAGCTGTTTGTGGACGACGATTCGTCGCTGAATATCAATAAACTTAGAAGCCGTCTTAGGCATTTGAAAATACAGCGTCCCGAAATCAAATTGGCGATTATCGACTATATAGGCTTGATGGCGGATCAAAATCGCGCGGATACCAATCGGCAACAGCAGATCAGCGATATTTCGCGCGGGATTAAAATTCTAGCGCGGGAACTTGAGATACCAATCCTTGTCTTGTGCCAATTAAATAGAGGGCTGGAAAACCGCGACGAAAAGCGCCCGAAGCTCGCCGACATACGCGAAAGCGGTTCGATCGAGCAGGATGCGGATATTGTGATGTTTGTTCATCGCGAGGACGTTTACGCCGCGAAAGAGGAAAAAGAAAAGAAGAAAAAGGCGCTAAAAGAGGGCAAAGACTATCGATCGGAGTTTAAAGAAAAGCCCGAAGAGGAAGCGGAGATTATTATAGAAAAGCACCGAAACGGAGAGACCGGCACAATTAAGATGATCTTCCAAAAAGCCTTTACGCGCTTTATTGACGACGATCTTCATTTAAGCGCGCAGACTCGGTATTACCGCGATACGCGCGTAGAAGTGGAATACAAAAACGCGGATATGCCGCCGCTTTAGTGGAACGGCTCGATCTATTTTATTCGTTCAAATCGCTCGCCCTATTTATAGCCGTTTGCGCGGCGGCGCTTAGCGTTAATCTGTTTTTTGAATACAGCCGGTTTTTGGAGCTGAAAAAACAAAAGTTTTGCGATATTAACGCCACGATCGCAAGGCAGACGCTAAAACTAAATAAAAACGGCAAAGCCTATTGGACATTGCGTCTTGAAAGCAAAGAGCGCGGCGTATTTTTTACCTCCACTTTTGAGGATTTGCGCGACGATTTAACTAAGAGCGACGTCTCTCTTACGATCATAACGGAGAATATCGGTTTTCTCGACTTTATGCGAGGTTTCTACGCGCCTAGTTTTAAGATTTCGATCCTGCCGTCGTTTTATGAAGTAAAAAGCGATAGCCTATACGATCGCGCCGTATCGTTTATCGCCGATCAGCACGAAAACGCGTATATGCGCGAGCTATTTCCAGCGATATTTTTCGCTTCGCCGCAAAGCGCGGAGCTAAGATCGGCGGTAGTCAAATACGCCGCCGCTCATCTAATCGCTTTGAGCGGTATGCATTTAAGCGTTTTGTCGCTGGTTTTGGGCGCGCTCGTAGGCTTTCCGTATCGCATATTGCAGTCGAGGTTTTTCCCTTGGCGAAACGGTTTCTACGATCTCAGCGCGATCGCGATCGCCGTTTTTGGAGTTTATCTTATTTTTACGGGCGTGGTTCCCTCTTTGCTTCGAGCTTACGCGATGTTTATATTCGGACTGTTTCTGTTTGCTAGACATATTAAAGTCGTTAGTTTTGAAACGCTTCTTATCGTTTCGCTCGCGCTGATCGCCTTCGCGCCGAGACTGCTTTTTTCGATCGGATTTTTGCTTAGCGTCGCGGGCGTGTTTTATATATTTTTATATCTGCGGTATTTTGGCGATCGATCTAAAATCGCGATCGCGATCGGCATGTCGATCTATGTCTTTGCCGCCATGCTTCCGATTGTGCATTATTTCTTCCCTCCTACGGCGCATACGCAACTGCTTAGTCCTATATTGACGCTAATTTATACGCCGTTTTATATTTTAGAGATTATTTTGCACGCGATCGGTTTAGGCGATCTATTAGATTCCGCGTTGATCGCCTTTTTTAACGTTAGCGTTTCTCAGTGGGATTTTTCCGTTCCGCTTTGGCTATGCTTAAGCTATATCGCGCTTAGTCTCGCGGCGATATTTAGTCATTACGCGCATTATGTTTTTGTAGCGACGCTTATTTTGTGGCTATTCTGGCAGTATTTGCTTACTCCCATGCGGCTTTAATTTTACTTTTTCCACTCGATATGTCCGTTTACATTATTCCGTTCAAACACCTCTAATATCTCTTCGCAAAAACGTTTGGTTTCATCATCGCCCAAAGTTTTAGAGAGTTCATACAAGCGAATAAACATCTTTTTACCGGTTTCGGTTTGCTTATAATGCTTCTTTTTAATATTATGTTGCGCGCACAACGTTTGAGCATTTTCTATCGTCGCTTTGCCGCCAAGTTCTTTTGGTATTATGTGATCTACGCATAACTCCACGCCGTTTTTGCGCCCTCTGCCGCATATAACGCAACGATAGCCGTCGCGTTTCAAAACAGCTTCTTTTTGCTTTTGGGTGAAATCTTCTAAATATCGGTTTATAATAAGGCTGGGATCGTAACGATATACGCCTTTGCAGATCTTTTGCAATTTACCATCTTGGTGTAATTTTCTAATTTGTCTATCGGGGTCTCTATACGGTTTTCCCGTTATTTCTTTCCATTTTGCCGTTGCCCAATCCACAACTTCCGCATGTTTTATGTCCCTGTTTGGATTATTTTCAAAAAACTTGAATATAAGTTCGGTTTGCGTCATTTGCAGTTCCATATTTCAATTTCGCGCAATATCCTTTTTCTGGATAATTCGCAATAATTTTTATCGATCTCTAACCCAACGGCGACTCTTTTATTGTTTATGGCGGCGATCATAGTCGTGGCGCTGCCAGAAAACGGATCAAACACCACATCGCCTACATAGCTGAATAGTTTAATCGCTCTATAGGGCAGTTGCATAGGAAACGGCGCCGGATGTCCTATACGCTTTTTGCTCTCGCCATTAAACGTCCATAATCCGTTTGTCCACTCCATAAACTCTTTTTTGTCTATGTCGGAAATGCGAGAGCCGCGAGTTTTCTTCCACTCTTCCTTATATAACACTACGACAAGCTCTACGGGCGCTATCACAAACGGAGATGAAGCCGAAAGCCATGATCCCCACGCGGTACGTCTTGAGATGTTACCTTCGTTCCAAACGATTGTCGAATGATATTTCCAGCCAACATCTTGCGCGATTCTTGTTAAGTCGGCGCCGACGCTTTTTTGCCCGCCCTTATTTTTATCAAGCGGGATATTTAGTAAAAAACGCGCTTGCGGAGCGCTCCATATCAAACAATTTTTGATCCAGCGTTCAGAAAAAGCCAAATACTCTTTATAAGTTAATGCGTCGCTGTTTGAGCCGTATTGAATATCCACGTTATAGGGCGGCGACGTTACGATCAGATCGGCGAACTCGCTGCAAAAGGTATCGGTTTCCAGCGCGTCGCCGCGATACAAAACGGCGTTTGAAAACCTGAAGTACTCGTCTTGCGCATTGCCAGGAGATATAACCCGCTCTTGCGCTTTTATTATCTTGATATTACTCATACTTACTTATCGTAATTTCTCTGGGACTTGCGTAGCGTTGATATAATAGCGCTTATGACTTTACTGGGACGCTACGAAGCGGGCGAAAGCGCGCTTATCGCCGCGTTCTCGTATTTTATAAACAGATTGGATCGAGCTTTCTTGCGCGTTTTGCGGAGTTATCGGTTAGATCGCCGCGAGGCAGGCTGCGCGCGGGCTGGCAAGCAAGACGCGCCGCCGTTTAATCTGTTAGATCGGCGCTCTTTTTAACGTTAGCGTTTCTCAGTGGGATTTTTCCGTTCCGCTTTGGCTATGCTTAAGCTATATCGCGCTTAGTATCGCGGCGATATTTAGTCGTTACGCGCATTATGTTTTTGTAGCGACGCTTATTTTGTGGCTATTTTGGCAATATCTGATTGTTTTTATCGCCGCTTAGCCGACGAGTCACGACGATCGCTTCTTTGAGCTTTGATTATCTTTAAGGTAATCGGATAATTTGACGCTGTTGGCGCGAAGCAGCGCGTCGAACGCCTCGTCGTCTATTGGCGCGTTTTTGCCGTTGGAGTCGAGCAAAAGGTTGTTCTGCCCGATCAACAGTAGATACTCTTTGTCGCGAAAACGCGCTAGGAGAAAGCGGTTTTTGCCATCGATTGGTTTTTGCCATACGATCGACACGGTCTCTTCTTTAGTTTTGCCTAACAGCCACGAGCCGCTGGAGCCGCCTCTTAAAAGCCGAACCACGATCCACAGCAACAGAAGACAAGCTATGAAAATCCCCGCCAGCATATAGCTTTGCGTCAACTCAATACCGTCAAACGGCGATTTGGGAGGGGCGGCGTCGGCGTCCGCGCTCAAACGAATCGAGAGCGTTTTCTTATCGTCGGATATTACCGCGTTGGCTACAATCTCTCTTTTAGGCGAAATCCTTACGATAGTTTGCCGATCGCGAGGCGATACGCGAAGCGTCGAAACCAGATCGCCTTTTTTTGGCGCGAAAACATAGGGCGACGGAGTTTGCAACTCCTCTATCGTCAGCACGATTTGGGAGTCTTCGCGCGTTTGCGATATTTTGCCGTTAAACGCCGAATCCAGAAAAAGCGTTAACTCTAGAGTACCGTCGATAAAGTCCGTTCTAGCGTCTTTTACAGCCGCCGCGCATAACGCGGATAAGCACAAAAACCAAATAACGACGACTCGTTTCAATTTGTCTCTTTCGCAAAATAGTAAAGCGCCGCGTTAGCGTCTAGCACCTCGTTGACGCGGATCGCGAGATTTTTTTCATAAACCATCACCTCGCCGCGCCCGATAATCCGTCCGTTGACATATATTTCCACCGATTCGCCGGCGGGCTTGCCAAGATCGATTACCGATCCGCGCTCCAAATTTAGCACTTCGCGCAAAGGCAGCGTGGTTTGCCCTAAATCGGACACAAGCTCGATCTCCATCGCCAGCAACTCTGAAAAATCGGGGATCATCTCGTCGGCGTTTTTTGCCTCTTGATTCGTTTGGTTCGTCATTGCCGTTCCCGTTTAGCGGATATGGTAAATACGTCGTTAGCGAAAAGAAAATGTAAAATTATCTCCGCGTCGTTGCGAATCGGTTTTGATCCGCCCTCGAAACGCGGCGTCGATATGGCGAATTGTAATCCGCGATCGGAGGCGACGGCTTTGGCGCGTCCCGCGACGGCGTTGGACGCTTCCTTTAGCAGATCGCGCAACTCCTCGTCGCTCGGCGATTCTATATTTAGAAAGAGTCCCGCCATTTTTTTAAGAACGGGTTTTGAGATATGTATTTTTACGTTCCATCTTTCGTCGCCGATAACGTCGATACTAGCCGTCCAAGCGCGTTTGCGCGGCGTTGAAGCCGTTAACCTCGCCTTGTCCGCAAGCATTTCGCGAGCGAAATACTCGGCGGCTTCAACCAGAGCTTTCTCCAGATTCATATCTCCGCGCCTTTATCTAACCAAGCGTTATTTTAGCCGCGCGGGCTTAAAAGTATGGGTATAATTCGAGGTTTTGTAACAATCGGCGGAAAAAATGGAATATCTGTTATTTTTATGCGTCGGCGCGGTCGCGGGCGTAACATCGGGCTTTTTCGGCATCGGCGGCGGGCTTGTGGTCGTGCCGCTATGCGTTCTTTTGGGCGAGGGCGTGAAATCGGCGATCGCGCTTTCGTCTATGCAGATGACCTTTTCGTCGATACTGGGCAGTTATTCGCATATCAAAAACGGAATGTTCAGCCCCCGCGATTACGCGTGGCTTGGGTTAGGCGGCGTGAGCGGCGCGGCGCTAGGCGCGTATCTGTTAGGGTTCGTTTCGACGCATTTTGCCGCGCTATTTTTCTTGATTATGCTAATTATCGGCTTTTTGCGCATTGTAACCGCTAAAGCCGAAGGCGATAAAAACGCTAAAACGCCGCCGCATTTTTTGGCGTTTGCCGTCGGATTTCTCGTCGGTATCTACGCGGGAATGACGGGCGTTGGCGGCGGCTTTTTGCTGGTGGCGATTATGACGGGTTTTCTTGGCGCGCCGATCAAAAACGCGGTGGCGATCAGCCTCTTTTTCGTGCTTTTTGTAGGTAGCGGCGCGTTTCTGAGCTACGCCGTAAGCGGTATGATCGACTTTTATAAAGGCGCGTTTTTGTCGCTTGGCGCGCTTGGGGGCGTGCAAGGCGGCATTTGGCTCGCCTCCAAAACCAGCCCAAAACATCACAAATGGGCGGTCGTGATCGTCTATATTTTGATGATCGCGATTATGATCTACAAAATCGCAAAAGGCGAAATATGATCGACCATATCGATATTCGCGGCGCGCGCGAAAACAACTTAAAAAATATCAACCTTAAAATCCCAAAAAATAAATTGGTGGTTATAACGGGCATATCGGGAAGCGGCAAAAGCACGCTGGCGTTCAAAACGCTCTACGCCGAAGGGCAACGCCGCTATGTGGAGAGCCTCTCAAGCTACGCGAGGCAGTTTTTGGATCGCGTCGGCAAACCCGACGTGGATAAGATCGAAGGGCTTACCCCGGCGATCGCCATCGATCAAAAAACCACCAGCAAAAACCCGCGATCGACGGTGGGAACGATCACCGAAATCTACGACTACCTGCGCTTGCTATACGCGAGAATCGGCGTTCAACACTGCCATCTATGCGGCAAACCGATCAGCCGTATGAGCGCCTCCGATATAGTAGAGCAGACGCTAAAACTGCCCGAAAACAGCAAGATTATTATCGCCGCGCCGATCGTTAAAGAGAAAAAGGGCAGTTTTCACGACGAGATCGAGAGCCTGCGTCAGAAAGGTTTCGTCAGAGCGCAGATAGACGGCGTAACGGCGCGGCTAGACGAGGAGATCGAGCTTGCCAAAAACAAAAAGCACACCATCATAGCGATCGTCGATCGCGCGGTGGTCAAACCAGAAAACGCCGATCGCATAGCGAGCGCCGTCGAGCGCGCGCTCAAAGAGAGCTTTGGGCAAGCCGAAATCGAGGTGGAAAACGCCGAAGAGGTAGGCGCGGCAAAGCGCTACCACTACTCGGAGCATTTGGCGTGCTTTGACTGCAAGGTCAGCTTCGAGCCGCTAGAGCCGCTTAGCTTTTCGTTCAATTTGCCCAAAGGCGCGTGTCCCGCGTGCGACGGACTTGGCGCGCGCTACGCGATTAACGCGCAAAAGATCATTACCCCTTCGCTTTCGATCGCAGGCGGCGCGGTTAAAATCTTTTACAAAAATAGCTACTACGACAAGTTTTTAATCGCCTTTTGCGAACAGGCGAATATCAATATTCGCGTTCCGTTTGAAACCCTGCCGGAACACGAGCAAAAAGCTATCCTTCACGGATCGATTACGGAGGTTAGCTTTCATTGGAAATATCACCTGATCGAAAAGCAGTGGAGCGGTCTGCTCAATATCGCCTACGAGATGTTCAAAGACGAGCGCGATATTAACGAGTATATGATTGAAAAGCCGTGCGATTCGTGCGGGGGTCGTCGCCTGCGCCCCGAAAGCCTAGCGGTGCGCGTCGCCGGAATTACTATCGGCGAGGCGATCGATATGCCAATCGACGAGGCGTCGGCGTTTTTTAGCGACGAAAGTAAATTCGCCAATCTAAGCGATCAGCAAAAGACAATCGCTGCGCCGATCTTAAAGGAGATCAGAGAGCGGCTGTTTTTCCTAAACGACGTGGGGCTTGGCTATCTGTGCTTAGGGCGCGACGCGAGGACGATCAGCGGCGGCGAAAGCCAGCGAATCCGCATAGCGAGCCAGATAGGAAGCGGTCTTACGGGCGTGATGTACGTGCTAGACGAGCCGTCGATCGGCTTGCACGAGCGCGACACCGTTAAGTTGATTAGAACGTTAAAAAATCTGCGCGATCGCGGCAACTCCGTAATGGTAGTCGAACACGACAAAGAGACGATCGCGAGCGCCGATTTCGTGATCGATATTGGACCGGGCGCGGGCGGATTCGGCGGCGAGGTGGTTTTTGCGGGCGAGCTCGACGCGTTAAAAACGGCGAATACGGCGACGGCTGACTACTTATACGGACGCAAACGCATTGATCGCGCCAAATATAGAGAACAGACCGATTGGCTGGAGATCAAAAACGTAACGCTAAACAACCTTAACGATCTATCGATCAAACTGCCGCTTCGCAATTTCGTCGCGGTTACGGGGGTGAGCGGCAGCGGCAAAAGCACGCTAATTTTGCAAACCCTGTTGCCTGTGGCGCAGGAGCTGCTAAACCACGCGCGCAAGATCAAAAAGATTCAAGGGGTAACGATCGAGGGCATGGAGCATTTAGATAAGGTAATCTACCTCGACCAGTCGCCGATCGGGCGCACGCCGCGCAGTATCCCCGCGACATACACGGGCATGATGGACGATATTCGCGCGCTGTTCGCGCAGACGAAAGAGGCGAAAATGCGCGGCTACGGGGCGAGCCGTTTTAGTTTCAACGTCAAAGGCGGGCGGTGCGAAAGCTGCCAAGGCGACGGCGAGATCAAGATAGAGATGCACTTTCTGCCCGACATTATGGTCAAGTGCGACGCTTGCCGCGGAAGCCGCTTCAACCCGCAGACGCTAGAGGTCAAATACAGGGGCAAGACAATCGCGGACGCGCTAAATATGACGGTGGACGAGGCGCTGGAGTTTTTTGCGAGCCACCGCAAAATCTCCCAAAAACTCCAAACGCTGCAAAGCGTGGGTATGGGTTACGTTATGTTAGGGCAAAACGGCGTAACGCTATCTGGCGGCGAGGCGCAACGAATCAAGCTTTCAAAAGAGCTGTCGAGAATGGATACGGGACGGACGCTCTATATTCTCGACGAGCCTACGACCGGTCTGCATTTTGCCGACGTGGATAAACTCGTAGCCGTTTTGCAACACTTAACCGATCTGGGCAATTCGGTGATCGTGATCGAACATAATATGGACGTAATTAAAAACGCCGATTGGATCGTCGATCTAGGACCGGAAGGCGGGCGCGGCGGCGGACGGCTGATCGCCGAAGGATCGCCCGCCGTCGTAGCAAAAGAGCATAAAACTACGGGCAGTTACACGGGATTTTTTCTCGACAAGGAGTTTAATAGTTAGACGTTTAGCGCCGCAATCGCCTTTTAAAGCGATGAAGGCTCTAAATGGACGGATAGCCCGCGCGAGATTTCTTGACTAAGCGGCGTCTAGCGATATATTTTTGCAAATCCATCGCGGTTGGACAATTATTAAAGGTAGGTTTTATTTTAAGAGCGCGATAACTGTTTACGCTACGGACGGCGAACTTTTTGATAATGGAGAATCGATTTGGACGGAACAAATAATGACCTTCAGCATTTTAGCCTTTGAAGGGGAGTTTTTTATAGGGCGAGGTAGCGGCGGCGGACATGACAAAGCAATTGTAAAAAAATTAAAGCAGAACGACGAATATATTACGCTTACAAACAAACAGAGCAAAGCTGAAAGCGGGGCGCTAAGCGCGAAGGCTTTTTCTGATACCGACGAAAGTAGGCTAAAGCGGTTAGAAGATCAAGT
>JAIRNH010000005.1 GCA_031258155.1 Helicobacteraceae bacterium
CCCCCCCCACCCACCCCCCCACCCCCCCCCCCCCCCCACCCCCCCCCCCCGCCCGGCCCCCCCCCCCCCCCCCCCCCGACGTATCACAGCTCGAAAGCGCTTGAGCCGTTCAAATCCGCGATCGATTACGACGATACGATCGAAACCTTTTTATCCAAGATCGACGCGCTGAAAAAATCTAACGCGTTGGCGACGACGCGCGCCGATCGCGTCTAATTGCGCGCCGCCAAAACCGCATTGAAACTTAAAAATATACCGATTATGCATAGCGGCGGGCGCGATCGCGCGAGCCGAAACGCGATTGTTAGACGGACGAGTTTATTATAACCGCGCTTTTGCGGGGGCGCGGGCTAAGATCGCCGCGGTTGGCAAAGAGAGATTAAAAGCAAAATGGCGGCGGCTCGCGGATAGCGACAGCGTCGCTTTATATAAACGCAAAAACGACGACGCGTTTGATATGTTTATATTTACGAAGGTTTTTGAACGATTGGCGCGGTTAGTTTTTGCGTTGATCGCGTCCGTTTCGGTATGTTCGCGGCGGATTTTTGAGCGATTGGCGCGGCGTTTTGGACGCTCTCTGATTAGCGATCTGGCGCCTATTGCAAACGTCGAAAGATTAGAAACTTAACTATCGACGCGTTGCACGCCGCTTTTTGATCGCGTCGATTGAACAAGTTCTAGCGGCTCGTTTATAAGCGCCAGCGCCGCGTTTGCCGCCTGTTCTATCCATTCGCCAAGCGCCGCCGTTTCGTCCGCGCTCCAATTGTCCAGCACATAATCGGCGGCGTTTTGCTCTCTATTTGGGCGACCAACCCCCATTCTCGCGCGAAAGTAGTCCGCGCCGCAGAGCGCGTCGATCGATTTCAGCCCGTTATGCCCGCCGCTCGAGCCGCCGAACTTGAAACGAAGCGCGCCAAAGGGCAGATCGAGATCGTCGTGCGCCGCGATAATTTTTTCTGGTTTATAGAAGTTTTTGACCGCCAAAACGCTTTCGCCGCTGAGATTCATAAAGGTTGTCGGTTTTAGGATCAGCAGATCGCCGCTTTTATATAACTCGCCCTTGAAAGCGG
Source organism: Helicobacteraceae bacterium (assembly GCA_031258155.1). NCBI lineage: Bacteria > Pseudomonadati > Campylobacterota > Epsilonproteobacteria > Campylobacterales > Helicobacteraceae > Helicobacteraceae bacterium. The sequence goes on from JAIRNH010000005.1 coordinate 1,071, forward strand.
CTTTTGAGACGTTGGCGGGCTTTAGCCGCTCGATTAGGTTATCGGCAAGCAAAAAACCCGCGTTGTGCCTTGTGCGCTCGTATCGCTTGGTTGGATTGCCAAGCCCTACGATCAGCGTCATTTAGCTTTGATAACTCCGGCGACGGCTATGCGACCGTCAAGTAGGATTTTAACGCCCTTGGGGGCTTTAGCGTCGCGCGCCAAAATCGTGTCGTTCACGTCTAACGCGCTTACGTCAAAAGTGAAAGAATCGGGCAGGTCTTTGCCAAGACACTGGACGGGAATACGTTTTTTCATCGTGATAAACACGCCTTTGTTCTTAACGCCTTTGGGAGTTCCAACGGTTTTAACGGGGACAAGATAACGGGCGAGCTTGTCTTTGACCACTTCGCGCAGATCGACGTGGAGCAGATCGTCGCCGACGGGATCGGCTTGATACTCTTCGATTACGACATGGCGTTTTTTGTCGCCGACTTTTACGTCAAACGCGAGCTTAGTCTTATTTTTTACGAAGCGAATAAAGTCGTTTTTCTTAAACGCCGCGTTAACGTTCGGTTCGCCGCCGCCGTAGATATTGGCGATCAGATAACCATCTTTGCGGAGCGCTTTAGTCGCGCTCTTAGCCGTACTCTCTCTGATTATGCCTTCTAGCATGTTAGAAATCCTTGCGTAAATTTGCCGCCGCCAAAAATCTTTGGCGGCAAACAAGGGCGCGGATTATACTAAAACTTAGCCAAAATTTTGTTTAATCTTGATAATACCAGCCTCTTTTGGCAGATTGATCTTTTCCGCAACCGCTCCGCGAATGCGAATTTTTAAATCGTCGGGGCTATTGGCGTTAGCCAACGCCTCCTCTTCGCTGATCGATCCCGCCTTATAGAGATCGAAAAGCGACTGATCGAAAGTCTGCGTGCCGTAGATCTCCCTGCCTTCCGCGAGCGCGTCTTGCACCTCGTCGTCGCGGTAATTGGCGATCATATCGATTACGCGCGGCGTATCGAGCAACATCTCAATCGCCGGCGCGCGCTTGTTGTTCGTGGTTTTGACAAGCCGCTGAGAAACGATGCCCACAAGCGTGCTGGCGAGCATAAGACGGACGCGGTTTTGCTCCTCTTTGGCGAACATTCCGATCACGCGGTTGATCGTCTCTTTGCTATCGAGCGTGTGCAGCGTGGATAGCACCAAATGTCCCGTTTCGGCGGCGCGCAACGCGATTTCAATAGTTTCCAGATCGCGCATTTCGCCCACGAGAATAATATCGGGGTCCTCGCGAAGCGCGCCGCGCAAGGCGTTCGCAAAGCTCAACGTATCCTCGCCGATAGTGCGTTGGTTGATAATACATCTTTTGTCGCGATGGACAAACTCGATCGGATCTTCGATGGTAATGATATGCTCGCGTCGTTTTTCGTTGATCTCGTCGATAATAGCCGCCAACGTGGTCGATTTGCCGCTTCCCGTTACGCCCGTAACCAAGATCAGCCCGCGCTTTTTCGTCGTGAGCGCGTATAACGATTTAGGCAGTCCGAGATCGGAAATTGTCTGAATATCGGTCGGGATCGTTCTAAACACCGCAGAAAGTCCGTCTTTTTGGAAAAAGGCGTTGGCGCGAAAACGAAATTTTTCGTCTAGTTGAAAGGTAAAATCGATCTCCTTGTTGGCTACCAGCTCGCCAAAGCGCCCGCGCAACATCTCCTTCGCCATCGTCAGCGCGTCGGCGCGGCTCATTACGTCTTCGCTTAAAGGCGTAATATCGCCTCTTATGCGCCCCATAATTTTCTGCCCCGCTTTTATATGCAGGTCGCTACCGTTTTTCTGAATGAGCGTTTTAAGATAGCCTTTTACGCGCTCCGTTACCTCAAAACTTAATTCCGCCACATTTACTTCGACAGGCACGCTTCCTCCTTACTAACGGCTAGTCAAGCCAAAGTCAAAATTATATCTGAAAAAGCCCGTTCAAATAAGGCTAATCCTTCGGCTAAAAGTTTATCGCATAAGCGCTCAAAATCTATGCCTTTAGCGTCAAGCTCGCCAAAGAACGCGGCGATTTTCTCAGGCGCGATCGGCAGTCGGTTTTCGCGATCGCCGCTCGCTAAAAAAGCGTCGATAGCCGTTAGCGGCGCGGTATTGATAAGATTATCGCCCAACAGCTCGCGGATATAGTAATCGGCGCTTAGCCCGCCGCCCTTAACGCCCGTGCTGGCAAATAGGGCGCGAACGTTTTTGCCGTCCGCATTCGCGATCATATTGTAGTGGTTGGCGGCGTTTATAATCCCCGTTTTGGCTCTAAGCTCTTTTGGGAGCCGCTCGTCGATCTCGCGATCAAAACGGCTAACAAAAACGCTAATCACAAGCGGCGTTTGGCTTCCCTTCGCCGCGCTTAACAGCTTGCGCGTCTGATCCGTCGAAAAAACAAGCGTCGCGTTAGTTGGAATGCCGAGCTTTAATAGCTCTTTTATCGCTATTACGCCCTCGTTTGTGGCGGGGATTTTTATCATAACGTTTTCGCGTCCGATCGCTTTGTGGAGCCTGCGCGCCTCTTCGATCGCGCTTGGCGCGTCGTAAGCAAACGCCGGATCGACCTCTATGCTGACAAAGCCGTCTTGCCCGTCGAAATAGGGTTTTAGCGCGTCGGCGGCGTTTTGCGCGTCGGCGATCGCAAGCGCTTCATACAGCCGTTTGCCCAAAACGCCCGCGCCCTTTAACCTCTCTATCTGCGTTTTATAAGAGTCTTTGCCGACAATCGCCTGCTTGAAGATCGCGGGGTTGGTAGTAACGCCGCGCGCGCCGCGCCGCAGGTATTCGGGCAGATCGCCGACGATAAAATCTCGATCAAGATAGTCGATCCATAATGAAAAAGGCGTTTTGCTCACTGGCGTCCTTTGCGTTGATTCTTGCTATCCTAATACAAAAAGCCTTGCGCGGCGCTATTATCCGTGTTATAGTCCGCCAAATAGGCGTCCGCATTAGCATATGTTAGTTTTTTTGATGGCTGTTTGTCCAAAGCCGTTTCGGCGCTATTAGCCGAGCGATTGAAACCGTTGGAGCAACGCTATACGCATACGAAGCGCAAAGGAATAATTTACGGCAAACTAAACCGCAAAACTGAAATATGCGGCTACATAACGGCGAATAAAGCGACGCTTTTCTACAGTATAGCGGCGTTCGCTTTTTTTGCGATCATAGCTAGGCTAAGCAAAACGGTTTATTCGTTATTTTTTCATTTTTAACTTCGCAGACGCTCATAATATGCCCTTGCTAGCGGAACCTCAAACATATTCGCATATTTTTTTGTTTTAAGAGGCAAATTTTCTAAAAACCGCGTAATTTACGGCAAACAGATCGTTTAAAATACGGATAGAATACGGCTTTTTTCTGCGCGTCAGTATAGCGCCATAAGAAAACCGCGTTCTTTGCGTCTCTAAAGTATAAATTGAACGCTTGCGACGAACATCGACTTTGCGACGGTTTAATTTTATGGGGTTAAATAAATTTAACTATCGCAATTTTACTATAGCGTCGCCTACTAAGGACTAATTTTTGCTCGTCCATTAGTTTTATTTTATTTCCAACCGCAATTTTTGTTTCAGCGCGCTTTGACAATAAAGCTAAATCGTTAATTCCGTCGTTGACCAAATACCATATATTAGATTGATTTTCAAAACGCCCAACACATGTATCTTGATTACTGTTACAAATAATTTCTCGATCTATGTGCGATAAACGCAAAATCTGTCCAAATCCGCCTATCACTTTTTCATTATCGTATTTATAATCGCCGCTATGCGTTTGCGAATATAAATATAATACTGGTATTTGTTTGGTTTTGCCCACGCGCGTTTTTACGTAAGCGATTCGTATTTTCTCTATTGATTTTTTAGTAGCTTCGATCAAAAAAATAAAGGCGTTTTTATAATTCCTAGCTCGGAGAGCTTTATAGGCTTCTATGGTAATATTAGTTTCTAGCCTATATAGCGCTAATAACACGGGAAAGAGGAGGATACATATCGATACGCATATAAGCAAAATTGTCCAAAAATGAAAACATACTATTGATTCTATTATTCGTTTCATTTTGCGATAGCGTATTTATAATTTGCTTCTTGACTGCCTTGATACATTGCCGCTTCCGTGTTGACGAACGATTTGGCTTGTATAGCTATGATAATCTTCAAAGTAGCTTGCGTTTGTTACGTTTACGCTTTCTCCTTCGCCAATCGCCAGAAAGTAAAAACCCGGACAGATGTTATAAAAACCAACAATACCGCTAACAGCGCGTTTTCGACTAACGACCGACGACTGACCTGGAAAGCCCGATCGCAATTCAACCAGTTCATTGCCGCTAAAAGCTTTCAGGTTTACTGAATAATCGATCTGACATTGAGCAAGCGCGCTTGCCGACAATAAGAGCATTATAAATGCTTTCTTCATATTTTCCTCCCTACATTTTAAGCTTCTACGCGCATTTGCGCTTAAGTATAAGCGACCGCGGAAACTTTGTTGTGTAACGACAAAACTCCTGCGGTCGCAAGATTGCAAAACAAACTATCCGACCACATAAGAACGCGCTATTAGCCCTAATAATACCAATATTATTATCAGAAAGCCAATGCCTGCTGGAATATTTTTCTGAACGCCGTCTTTCTCGATCTGGTCGCCGCCTTGCTTGAGAGGAAGATTGCCATCCCTTACTTGAAGAATCGAATAAAGGTAACCGGGAAAGGCGATTATCCAAACAAGGATCGTCGCAAAAAACACCAGTAAGGGTCCTGCGGTAAAAAAGCCTTTATAGCGTTTTAATTCTATAGACTTTGAAAAAACGGCAAGAGCTATTGCACTGGCAGAAATAATCGCGAAGCCGAATTTAAGCATATCGTCTTCAGCAAGCCCGAGAAAATCTGCCGCTATACTAGTCAGGATGTATATTCCGATCATACTACCGGCGGCAATGGCAAAATTTTTGCCGCTAAATTTTCCCCTTTCAGGATTGACCTGTTCAATGTCTTCGCTATTAACTTGGTTATCCATACGACCTCCTTTATCGTTTGTAAAATTCGGTAACCATTTGCTGTGATTGGTAGATTACGCTACTGGCATAATTAACTACCTCCTTCTTTTATGATTTGTTTCACGCTTCTACCATCTGTACGATGATAAGGCGACCGCCTTCCTTACTATCAAGCAACAATCGTTTGCCTTCAAGCAATTCGACTTTGTCGCCTATCGCAATCTGAACGGATTCGCCTTCAGTCACATCAGTTAAGTTTGGTAACCCTTCATTAACCAGCCACCATTCGCCGTTATGTTGCAAAAAATAACCAATACGTTTTTTACTCGCATTGTCCAACTTTTCATTTGGCGCAATCAGGCGATTCGCATGCCACCAAAAAAGTGATTGTCCAGACCAAACCATAATGCGATGATCGTCTGACCTAAAAGAACCTTTAGAGCGAGACGAATAAAGGTTTAAAACAGGTAATTTACCTTTATATAAAGCGCCACAAAAAGGGCATTTAGGTTTTGTTGAATTATCAAATACAAACCATTTTTGAGCACAGTTTGGGTTCTGACAAGGCTGAATCAAATCAATGGTTTTCACCAGCGCTATCTCCCAATCATTAGCGCTTGGACGCGCGGCGGGGTTGTGCAACCCATCGATAAAAGCGTGTTCAAAAAGTTTTTTAAGATATGGACCTGTCAGCATGTAAGGCAACTTGTCAGTATTTGCCCATGGAAGCTCCCATTTTTCAGCTCTATCTATTTTAATGCGATTTGACCTATCCGCAGGGTGTTCAATAAAAAGCGCCTTTTCACCCATACTTAGCTGCTCATCTTGCGCTTCATCGTTAATATTATGCACTTTGGCGCCGCGAAGCGGATGCCGATACAAAAGATACATATAGATCAAAACCGCTAAAGCATGCAAATCTGTTTCACGACGCGGAAGACAACGCAAAGGATCGTCTTTTTTGAGATGGCTTGTTTTAACCACTTCTGGCGCTATAAAATCTGGAGTGCCTACAACGTCAGGCGGATATTTCCCCGGCACAACCAAACCGTCCACGTCAATAACACATGCGAATCCGCCTGAAGGATCGACTAACACATTTTTGTAGCTTAAATCAGAATGAGCAAGTCCAGCGGCATGCATTCGTCGAATAGCGCGTGCAATTGTTAGACAAATTTTGAGATGATTAAGCCAGTCGCCAAGTTCTCTCGGATCTATGTGGCGATTACGTAATTTGGGCGCGGCAAACCACTTACCCTCTTTTTCCTTACCTTTAATACCAAGAGTGTCGTTATTGATAGAACCGTACTTAAAAAAGAAATGTTTAGGGTATGTAGGCGCTACAATGCCTAATTTTCCGTTGTGTTCCAGCATAGCAGTAGGCCAGCAAAACAGATTTTTCCAATAATCGCCGCCAGCTTGATTGAATATGCTCTCTTTATATTTTCCGGTGATCATACTAAGACGATCTTTTGCTTGAAAATCCTGTTTGTTTTTATAAAATCCTACAACATAGGAGCGATCGGGCGAAAAATAAACGTCTTTCATTGCGCCTGAACCGATAATATTATCGTCCCACTCTACGTTTTGCCCATCGACAGTTTTTCCTTTAATTATTGCCATGATATTTATCAAACCATTGAATTGCAATCGTACGGTCATCATGATTTCCAGGAGACCAAAAATCAAGCCATTCGAGCAGTTTTTTGTCGGGCTTTTCGTCGGATAGTATCGGTTCAATCTCTTGCCATAAAGCGTCCCATCTGACAGGATCGTTTAATCCGTTATCTGTCTCAAATTTTGGATCGCTAACGCCGTCGGTCATTAAAAAAATAGCTTTTACATCCGAAAGTAGACCGATTTTGATTCGCTTGTTAAATCCATCGCCGTCTTGCAATATAGCGCGATCTAAAAAGCGCGTCTGCCCCGCATATTCGCCCTCGTCCGGAACTCCCAATACTTTAATTTTTACTTCGCTGTTTGGACTGTAAGCGGCAATTGCACCATCGCCAACCCAAAAAGAGGCGACAAAAACTTTATCGCCAATCTTTCGTGCAATAACCGCAAGTAGCGTAGTTGCCATATCTCGCGATTGCGCCGAATAAGATCGCGTAGAAGTTGTTTCTATAGTATCCACCGCGTTTTTTATGGCTTCTTGAAACAAGCTATATATTTTTTGCTGAACATTTTGCTTTTCGCCGTCCCATCGACTAATCAGAATGGATAATTCATTACCGCTTGTACCTTTTAGCCGCTCGCTGATCAGTACGCCAACAGCATGACTCGCCTCTTTTGATCCAATTCTTGATAGTTTTGCGCTTCCCGCGCCGTCAGCTACAACCAAAACGCTCCAACCATCGTTATAACCGACAAAAAAATCGTCGTCTCGAAAACTGCCAACGTGCGCATGCGATCGCCCTCGTCTGCTTGCAGCAACTATACAAATATTGTTTTCATTAATAATCTTGCTATCGGTATGAGATTTTGGATACGGCAGATTTTGATCTGGCTCATTATTTTGCCACAGATCGCGCGGATCTGGATTAATTATCAGCATTCCTTCTCCGCCTCGGGTTACGTTTGCCTCGGTTCTGTAATATACGTTGAACTTGAACTCGCCGCTTTTATTAGGTATTCCGCTAACTAGCTGTTTCTCCTCGTTGAAAAAGAGACCTATATCTTCCTTTTCAGCAAATTTAACATTTTCTATTTTTTTAATTTCATCACCGTCCGTTTTAATAATCGCTTCATATTTTTCTCCTTTTTTCGCGTTTGGCAACAAAAATCGAATTGGTTTAATAATCTGTTTTATAGGATGTGTTTCCGCTACCTTCGCCCCTTTGTCGTTAAGCGTATTTTGATTTTCTTTGTAGGCTTGTAAGCCCTTAGCGTTTGCGTTCATATTTTCTCCTTTACAGGTTTTGAATTTACTCCATTCATATTCGATCTGTTTGATAAAGTTTTGAACCGCTTCCTTTACCATTGGTTGTTTAACAAATTCGCTCAGATCGTTGTCCTTGATTTCGCCGCTAAATAATAGCGACTGATTGTCGCGCACCCTAAATATCTTAAAGGAGACGTCCTCTATTGTATGTTGTTCGTTTGCCATTATTATCCTAAGGATCGTCCGACGTCGAAATCGCCGCCGCCTTCGCCTCCGAAAAACAGCTCGCTACCGCACCATGGGCAGGTTGCTTCGCCACCGCTTGTGCAAGTCAATTTGCCGCAATCGCACATTGCAAACGCCGAGTGATTACCGCAATATGGGCAACTTGGCGCTCCATCTAAAAGCGAAGTATTAACTTTGATCGCCGACGCTTGTGCCTGCGACCATTTGAAATACTCCTCGTCGATCATAAACGCGCCCGCGACGTCGTAATATGCGATCTCAGCTTTATGCTTTTCGCCGCCTAATTTGACGAGCGATCGCTCGTATTTGATCAGATACGGCTTTTTTACTTTCTGGCAACGTCCAACCAATACTACGCACGAATCGTCAGTATTTGCTGGTAACTCTTTGACTAGTTTCAACTCAATTCCGTCAAGATCAGGTAGCGGGTTATTTTCCGCTCCTTCGCCTATGCTTTTACTTTGTGCGATCGTGGAGTCCGAAATCCACTTAATCAAAGCGGTATATTCGTTTTTGTCCGCTTCTTCATAAATAATCACATTTTCCGTCAGCTTTTTTAGCGTCGCAAAATCCGCCTCTTTTCCAAGACCAATAGCGATCAATGTAACTCTCCTAGCGTATTTTGCCTGCCAACGGGAGATTGCCGTATCGGTTTTGTCAGTAGAGCGTCCGTCTGTGATCAAAAAAACAAACGGTTTCCAATCCCCTTTTTGCTCAGTCGTAGTTTTTGCTACGCGGCAATCTATCTCGTCCATTAGTATATCAAGCGCCAATCCCAAACTAGTTCCAGCGCCAAGCGGCAGCTTTGGCGGATAAAACGAGTAGAGTTCCGTTAGCGGCGCGATAGTTTTGGCTACGCCGGCAAAAGCGATTACCGATATATAGACTGTTTCTAGCGCATACGGATTAGAGCGAAGCGCGCCGACAATCACACCCATAGCATTTTGCATCTTATCAAGCTTATCGCCAATCATCGACTCCGAACAATCTAGCAAGAAAAATACTGGGAGACGCCTCATTCATTCTCCTTTATATAACCACATTTACTTCAGGCGGAGGAGGCGGTAGATTTACCTGCTCCGTTAGTCCATTACTGCTCGAGCCGATCGATACTGAAGCTGAAACCCATTTGAAAAATCCTAGAAAAGCAGCGCTGTCCATAGTATCAAGCGTTACTACGCGATCGGTAAGTTCCAGTAGCGCCTCGCTCTTTGCTTTTGGACCTGCAGCACATGCTAAAATGGAACCGAAATTGCGTTTTTTGATCTCGATGATCGCTTTGCGATACATCTGTAAATCGCTTGGGTTGCCATCGGTCATAACAAATAGCAATGGTCGCCAATCACCCTTTGTCTCTTTCGTATTTTTTCTTACATCACGATCTACGCGCTCTACTAAAAGCATTAAAGCGGCGCCCAAGAAAGTCGCGCCTGATTGTGGAACAATTATCTCGCCAAGCTGAACGTCGCTTAATGCCGTTAAAGGCATTATCTCTCTTGCTTCAATGTCGAACGTAATAATCGACATATATACGCTATCTAACGCATATGGATCTTGACGCATCGCGCTAAGCATCGCCTGTAATCCAACATTGACCGAATGGATAGGCTCGCCTTTCATGGAGCCAGAAGTATCCAATAGAATATAAACTGGCAATCGCCTAACAGACATCACAAATACCGTTTTAGCCAATCAACAAAAGTATCGCTAGAATCAGGCGCTCCTATGGCGTTAAATTTCCATCCGCTTTCTTCTCGCTCCAACTCGGCAAATAGTAGTGATCTGTATTGCGAAAAACTTTCGCCGCCGCTTAGATCAAAACGAACCATTTCTTTGCCTTTTGCATCAACCGCTCGTATAAAAGCATTTTGTACTTTGCCGAAACTCTGTTTTTTCTGAATGCCCTGATATATTTGAACGACAAAGGCAATTTTTGCAAATTGCGACGGTAGATCGTTTAGCTTGACGATGATCTGTTCATCGTCGCCCTCTCCAGCGCCCGTACGGTTATCGCCCGTAAGCCAAATTGAACCGCTTGTATGACGCAGATTATTAAAAAATACAATATCTCCGCCAACCAAGCGATCATTGCCCGCATTGTGAACTTTACCGTCGCTGTGGCAAAGAAAAGCAACCGCGTCAAGATCGTAATCTTCCTCTTTAGTTCCGCCAAAAACGCTTGCGAGCAAACCTTTATTATCTTCCTTGACATCCCAGCCAAGTCCAATTGTCACAAGCGAAAGATCGTTGTCGCTTTTTTTGAGACTAACGCCTTGTCCTTTTTTAAGTGAAATTGCCATTTCGTGTCCTTTCTTATATTACGATATTGACTTCTGGCGGAGGAGGAGGCAAATCGTCTAATCCGCCGATCTCTTTTTGTGTCTGATCAACCTTTTGAGAGCCAGTTGTAATAGAGGCGCTAACCCACTTGAAAAACGCTTTAATTGTGTCAGCGTCTGCCGTATCGAGCGAAACCACAACCTCTGTAATCAACTTCAATGTCGCGGTGTCCGCGCCTGATCCCGCCGCGCAGGCAACGATAATCGCCGTTTTGACGTTTTTTAGCGCGTCAATACCTTTGCGCACGTTGTCGGTAGGCGATCCGTCCGTCATCAAAAACACTATAGGTTTCCAATCGCCCTTGACGTCGGGAGTAGTCTTGATAACTTCCGTCTCAATTTTTGAGGCAAGTAAGCTAAGCGCCTCGCCAAGCGCGGTCGCCCCGGAAGCGGTTATACTTGGCTGTTGAAACGCGCTAAGTTCCGTGAGAGGGACAAGCTGCTTTGCCGAGCTGTCAAAGGTTATTACGGAAAGATACGCCGTTTCAAGCGCGTAAGGGTCTTGCCTCAACGTTGAAACTAAAATTTGAACGCCATTTTTCACCGCTTCGATCGGCTCGCCGCTCATAGAGCCTGAAGTATCTAGTAGTAAATACACTGGTAACCGTCTAGCCATTTAATTCCCTTTCTATGCTACTTGCACGCCAAATTGTTTGCACAACGCCTCTAAACCGCCTGAGTAGCCCTGTCCAATAGCTTTAAACTTCCATTCGCCGTCTTTTTTGTATATCTCGCCAAAGATCATCGCCGTTTCTGTTCCGTAATCTTCAACCAGATCAAAACGCGCAATCTCTTCATTATTGTCAAGATTTACGATACGCATAAAGGCGTCGCCAACCTGTCCAAAATTTTGTCGCCTTGAGTCCGCTTCATGAATTGTCGCGGCAATCGCGATCTTCTCAATTTCGGCTGGAACTCTGCTAAGATCAACTTTAATTGCTTCATCGTCGCCATCTCCAGCGCCCGTACGGTTATCGCCCGTATGTTCGACTGATCCGCAAGGTGAAATCAACTTATTATAGAAAATGAAATCGCCGTCGTTGCGCACCTTACCATTTTTCGTCAGCAAGAAAGCAGAAGCGTCGAGATCAAAATCCGCCCCGTCAGTCGAGCGCGCGTCCCAGCCAAGACCTACCAAAATTCGTCTGAGCGACGAATCGAGTTTAGAAAGCGAAACGTTGCCGCCTTTAGCCAATGAAACCGCCATTTAATCCTCCTGTTTTGATTTGAGTTTGTTATGTTTAGCTGATGACAACAGAGCAAACGCGATAAACGCCGCTCCAATTAACCCCGTAACTACTTCAGGCACATGAACCACTATGCCCGCGAGCATTATTATTGCAAGCGCGCCTATAGCATAGTGCGCGCCGTGTTCAAGGAAAACGAACTGATCAAGCGTGCCTTTACGCACTAAATACACCGTAAGCGAACGCACAAACATAGCGCCTATGCCAAGTCCAAGCATAATAATCACAATGTCGCGCGTGATCGCAAACGCGCCGATTACGCCGTCAAAACTAAACGACGCGTCGAGAACTTCTAAGTATAGAAAGGCTGCAATCCCGCTTCGTTTAGCCGTTTTAACCGCTTGTTCGCCCTTTTCTTCATCTTCAAATAGGCTATCTAGCGAGCTAACCGCGATAAATAACGCAACTCCCCCTATGCCCGAAACAAGAACGCCCGCTTTTGTCGCCTCGTCGATTGGTAGCCAGAAATAGAGGCATAGCAACGTAACTAACGCTATTAAAACTTCAAGCGAATCTAGTTTGCCAAGTCGGCTCAAGCGCTCCTCGATCGCGCCAAGCCAATGTAGCTCTTTGCCGTCGTCTAAGACAAACGACAAAAACACAAGCAACAGAAAAATCCCGCCAAACGCGGCGATCGCCGCATGCGAGTTGGACAGATGCGCCGAATACTCTTCGGGGCTATTAAGCGCCAATAATGCGGTATCAAAAAGTCCTGATCCAGTGGCAATCGATACGATCAGCACCGGAAACAAAAGCCTCATTCCAAATACGGCAATAAAAATCCCAACTGTTAAGAAGATAAACTGCCATTTTGCGTCCATCTCTTTAAGCACAGAGGCGTTAACTACCGCGTTGTCAAACGAAAGACTAGTTTCCATCACGCCAAGAATCAACGTAAGAAAGACGGCGGTTAAAATGCCCGTACCGCTTGACCAACCCCAAGCGGCGGCAAGCGTAACGCAAACGATTGTAACGATAAACGACGCGTAAAAATGTCTCACGAGGCTAACCTCGCGAGAGTGAAGGGATGACTTCTACTCGGAGCGAGCGCAGAGAGAGAGAGTAGAGAGAGAGAGTAGAGAGAGAGAGAGAGAGAGAGGATTTCTAAACTTAACCAAAGTTGAAGTTTTTGAATTAGTTAAGAGAGATCGTTTATGGGCGATCTCGCTAATTGGCGACAATGGCTTTACATAGCTGTTGTAAGCCGATAATCCTGCTAAACTGATCCGTAATAAGGACAACGATTGCATTACAATCCTTCTTGAATGTAGAGATAAAGTCTGTGATAATACTCCGTATTAACTTAAAACGCTGTTAAAAAACAAGAAAATTTGACAAGAGATGTTGATTTTTTGTGCGAATAGCGGCAAAAGCATATCGTTGGCGCGCTAAAATGATGAGGCGTTCTTTAGCGCCTGCGTTTTATAAGAGTCTTTGCCGACAATCGCCTGCTTGAAGATCGCGGGGTTTGTCGTAACGCCGCGCGCGCCGCGCCGCAGGTATTCGGGCAGATCGCCGACGATAAAATCTCGATCAAGATAGTCGATCCATAATGAAAAAGGCGTTTTGCTCACTGGCGTCCTTTACGTTGATTCTCGCTATCCTAATACAAAAAGCCTTGCGCGGCGCGTTTTGACGCTTTGCGAAGAATTTTGTCTATTTATGGGCGCAAGCGCTCTGCTCCCTCCGCGAAAATTCGGCATTCGCTAAACCAAATCTTAGGGAAAGATTAAGACGGGCGGGCAAGCTAATACCCGCCAGACCAAAGAGCGGATAGGGCAAATAGAGGCGTATAGGGAAAAAGATTCGCTATTAGCCTTTTTCTATTTCCCGCTCCACCGTCTCTTTTGCCTCATCCAACAAGCGCTCTGATTCAGAGCGCAGCGTAAAACTCTTGGTGATTAAGGCGGCGATGCGGCGTTGGATTTTTGGGGCGATCAGAGGAATGACAAATTTAGAAATATCTTTTGGATAAATATAAGGTTGGGCTGTTGCGCTTTTGTGTTTTTCTGCCTGTAATCTTCCAACTAATGAATTTAACACTATGCCTAAATATACTGGGTCAATTTTTTTGCTATTTGCACGAATAAGCGTTATAAAACTACCGGGCATTATAGGTTCATCAAGCAGATAGTTGTGGCAATACCCTATATTCGCGCCGACAGAATAATACAAAATATCATTTTTTCGTGCAACGTATTTACTGTTTTGGGCAGCAAATTCTGCCGAAGTAAACGGATCATCCGTTGCTTCTAAAAATGAATAATCAATACTTTTATCACCAATCCATTTTTGAGAAAAAACTCTAACTGTTCCGTTTTCAATGTATGGCGGCTGTTTCCCATGGTTGATAAAAATTGTCAATTCGGATAAACAAGCATGAGACATGTTTTTTATCTTGTTTTCAATTTCCTCATACTTGGGCTGGTAATACTCCGCGTCCAGCCGCCCCGTTGTCAAAAACGATTCTTTGAAGGACTTGACGCTCTTGTTTTCCCGCGAAGGCTTGAAACCCTTTAAGCCTATGGTTTCCAGCAACAGGTCTTCGGCTTGGCGGTAGAGGGCTTGGGATTGTTCGCGTTTATTATGCCCTTTCTTGATAGTTGCTTCTATATGATTTTGAAAAGGAATAGATGGGATAGGGACTTTGATACGTTTTACTTGTGTCAATAATAAATTTGGCTGAACACTACTGATAGTTAATTTTTGAGTCTGACTTCTACCAAACCGAGAGTTCAAGTAAGTTGACAAATAAAATGGATTCAATATTTCTTTTGTTGTTATATTGGCTATTGCTTGATTAGAATTAGTACCTTCTGGTAATTTATAGGCAACAGAAGCATTCCCTATTGTTCCTGCTATAGTTAAAAGAACTTGATTTTCTATTGCTAAGGATTTATATAATGTTCTATGACTTAATTCCGCGTTTATTCTTTTCGCATTTTCCCAATTAATAATATTATCCTTTATATCTACAACATTGAGATATGGAACGCCGTTATCAACAAATTCAATAAAATTACATAATGAGTAAGCGCCAAAATTGATAATAGATTTTGACAGGTTTCCCAAACAATCCCATTCCAAATTCTTAATCATTATTTCATCAAGAATAAATTGTTTTTTATAAAAATCAGAATCAATCCTAAAATTTTCATTTTCTTCATAATCTGATAATTCACCCAACATCACCTCGCTCGCTTCCAGCCCTTCCAACAGCGCCTTGTATTTCGCCTCGTTGAAAGGGCATCTCAAAAAAAACTTAAGCCCTCCTTTTTGGCAAACTCGACAAAGGCTTCCGCTATGCCGTCCCGGGTTTCCCCGTTGTGGTTAAACAGATCGTGCTTCACGATTAGGTGTCCGTATTTATCCTGTAAAGGCTCGTAAATTTTATCTCCTGAGTTATCTTTGCCCGGCTCTTGCATGGTCGCAAAGAATATCGGGTAGTCCTCAACCTTGGGACAGAGCTTTTCGTCCCACTTTTGCACAAATAAAACGCTTGTTTTAGTGCCGGTGTGAGGCTTAAAGGTGTTGCCGTGCAAACCGACTACCGCCAGAATACGGCAACGTTCGGCGATAAATTCACGAATGTTTTTGTCGCTTGAGTTGTTAAACCGTCCCTGCGGTAGCACTATCGCCATGCGCCCGCCCGGTTTCAGAAAATCAAGGTTGCGCTCGATAAAAAGAATATCCCGCCCTATCTTGCTTATCTTTTTCCCCGCGGCGTTCTTCGCTATTTCGTGGGTGGCAATAATTACATCGTCATCAATGTCTCCGGCAAAAGGCGGATTCGCCATCACTATATCGAACTTAAATTCCTTGTTTTCGTTTGCTTTTTTTCGATATTTGATAAAACGTTGAAACCCTTCATTATAATTTTCCTGCCATTCTGAAGTTTTAATATCTTCATCCCACCGCGTATAATCAAGCGTATTCAGCTTCAGAACGTTACTATGCCCGTCTCCCGCGATAATATTGAGCATCCGCGCCACACGCACGGAGCGCGGGTCAAAATCAATCGCAAAAATATGATCGCGCACATAGTTTATTTCCCGTTTTGAACGCGAAGCGTTTGTAAACAGATTGGGCTTGCTGGGATTGATCTGTCCCCATACATGCAATACGGCGTGCATAGGGAAGCCGCAACTTCCCGCCGCCGTATCGATCATTGCTTCTTCTTCCGTTGGGTTGAGCATCTTTACGCACATATCTATTACATAGCGCGGCGTGAAATACTGCCCCTTTTCGCCTTTTGCCGCTTTGATGGACAGGTATTCAAAGGCGTCGTCCACGACTTCAAGGTTACTGTTAAACAGTTTTATATCCTGTAGGAACGATACGCATGAGCGTAGATGCGAGGGTTTGAGTTTTATTTTTGTATTATCGTCAAAAATACCTTTCCATTGACTGCACGCGTCTTCAAACAGTTTATTGATCCGCTTTTGCGTTTCGCTGTCATTGCCCGTGTCGCGGAATTCAAGCCTGCGGAAATTTGAGTCGTCGATAGCGTCCATCGCCGTCTTGTTGTTCAGTAGCGTCGCCATTGCATTAGCGTCATCTACGCTCATGTATTCATCGTAGAGTTTTATAAAAAGCACCTTAAATATTTCATCAAAACTGTCTTCGCCTGAATTTGCCATTACACGATCTTCAAATTCCTGAATAACGCCGTTTAGCGATTTCTTTTCGAGTTTGTCGTTTTGATATAGCTGTTTTATTGTGTAATGTACATTCAATACTTCCGAAAGCGTTTGATCCGCTCTGGGTAAATACGACAGCTTGTTTAAAAATGTTGTTTTTGACCGCCTGTCCTCTTCCTTGTAATAATATTCAATATCGCTCCCGTCCGTCCATACGCCGATAGACGCGCCCGAAAATTTGCAGTAGGACTCAAGTTGCTTTTTGCCTTCTTTGGCTGTCGGATTGGACGGGCTTTTTAATTCCACAATAATATATGGCTGGCTTGGGCGTTCTTTCTCAGATACGACAATATCAGCCCGCTTGCCGCTTGATCCCATCGTAACTTCGCTTTGTATCGCAAAATGGGCGCTTTCGTAGCCGTACTCCGTCATCAGCTTTTGCAAGTATAACTGCCTAACGACCTCTTCGGGCGTAAGGCGTATCTCTTTTTTACGGATAGAACATTCAATATATGGAACTTCTTTTCCATGTTTGTCTGTTCTGGGAAAGATTTTTCGCTCAAGCTCATGGAGCTGATCGGACGCAAACTGCGTTAATTTATATTGGGAATCTTGAATAATATCAGACAGTGTCATGATCAAACCTTTAGCAAATTTACACGACGATTGCGTATATTGAAACGCAAATTGTGCAAAAATGTAGCTTAGGCAAAGCGGTTTTTATCGCGCTGCGCCGCTTACTTTAGGCAACCTCAAAAGCTCATTCTTCGCTCTCTCCCATAGTATCCGCCATTGCCGCCGCCGTAGCAGCCCGCAAGAACAAGCGCCGACAAAATCTGCGGCGACGCATCTTTTGCTTCCTTAAATTAAGCGACGATAAAAAGAAAGATCGCGCCGACGGCGATACGATAGACGCCAAAAGGTATGAAATTAAAGCGCGAAATAAAGCGCATAAACGTCTTGATTACTATTAGCGCGACCAAAAACGCCGTAACGAAACCGATCGCGAGATTGATCGTCTGATCGGCGCTAAACGAATCGTAGTTTGTAACAAGGGTATAGCCCGTCGCGATTAACATAGTCGGAACGGCGAGCAAAAACGAAAAAAGCGCCGCCGTTTGCCTATCAAGCCCGCATAAAAGACCGCCGATAATCGTAGCGGCGGAGCGGCTTGCCCCCGGAATCATCGAAAAACACTGCGCGCAACCGATCAAAAACGCCTGCTTATAACTAACGCGATCAACGCTCTCTATTCGTTCGGTTTTGGGCTTGTAAAACAGCTCGATCGCGATCAAAATAACGCCGCCTACTATCAAAGCGTAAGCGACCGTTTCAACGGCAAACAGCGATTTGATCTGCTTGCCAAACAAAAACCCTATCGCCCCGACAGGCAAAAAGGCGACGGCTAACTTGGCGATCATATTGAAATCGCCTATTAGTTTCTTGTAATAGAGCGCGATAACGGCGCAAATTGATCCGAGCTGAATAATAATCTCGAAGCTCTTATGCGCCTCACTCTGCTCGATTCCTAGCAGGCGCGAAGTCAGTATCAGATGTCCCGTAGAGGAGACGGGCAAGAACTCCGCCAGCCCTTCGACGATTCCAAGCAAAAAAGCGTAAATCAAATCCATATCGCCCCCAAAAAGACGGCGATCATAGCGCTAAACGCCATATCGATCGCGTTTTTGGCGATCGCCCATTATCGACGGGCGGAAGTTCGCCGCATAGCTATTAGCTCCGCTTGTTTTTGCCACCGCGATCGCGTCGCGGCAAGAAATGCGATCGCTTATCGCGAGCCAAGCCTAGATCGCGAAACGGCGCAAATCCCGCCGCGACGGCTCGCTCGGCGCGGAGATCAATTCTTAAAGATGCGAACGCGCCGCTCATACCGCGATTAAAGCGGAACGCCTATAACGGCAACTTCTTATTCGCCGCCAACGACTATTACAGCGACGGCGACAAGCCAACCTATAAGGAGAAAAATGTGTCCCTTCTTTCCCATTTTAGATTAGCTTAATTACAAGCGAAGCTTTGAAACGACGCGAATACACAGACGCATCGGGTGGAACGTTCGCAAATTACGCGAAGAACGGGGGATTTCGCAGTTAGCGCTCGCTCTTGAGATGGGATATAAAGCCGTCGGAAGCCTCTCCTTGCCGGAGCTTGGCATTCAAAATAAACGATTTAACGTGGCGCAACTAGTAAAAATCGCGCATATATTAGAGGTTGATATTTCGCGCCTATTCGACGGAATATGGGACGAGCTTGACGCAAACGATCCCTTATGCCCGCCCTCGCGCTTAAAACGGCTTGAATCGGACGCGGCGCTTAAACGCAATCAAAGCCCGCGCCGCGTTTTTAGCTTATACTTTTTCGTCCGATAAACCTTCGGCGCTCTTAAAGGGTTAGCCGATAGCATTACAAAACGACAACGAAAGGCGGGAGATAATATGAAAGTAAGTTTGGCGCAAACCGGCGCGTTGACCTTCGAGGCGACGACAAGCAGAGGGATCAAGTTTGAGATCAATCCCAAAGAGCATATAAGCCCGCTAGAATACTTCGCGATCGGCGCGATAGCATGCACGGCAAGCGATATTATTCTGCTTCCGCAAAAACAACGCAAAACGGCGAGCGCCTTATCTATCAACGCCGAGTTTGATCGCTACGAATCTCCGCCGCACCGTTTTACGTCAATTCATATTGTCTATTCGTTTGATTCCGACGGCGCGGATTTGGACGCTAAACGATGGGTCTTATCGTCGCTTGAGAGCTATTGCACTACGATAAACACGCTTAGGGGCGTAGCGAAAATCTACTATTCAATCCGTCATAACGGCGCTCTGATCGCGGATCGCGAATCAATCGCAAGCGGCGAAAACGAAGCGGCTGGCTTGAGCGCCGAGCCTATGGAAAACGACGCTTGCCCCTCTTAGACGTTCGTTCGATACTCGCCTTAACGCTTTTGTAAGTTAGACCGCTTTCAATCCGCGCTTGCAGGAGGATAAAACGTCGCCTATTCTCGCTCGCGATCTTTGCCCCGCGCATCTACGAGACGACGCAACAGAAGCGGCTTTTTGCGCCTAAATCGCAATTTAAATCCGTGTTATACCGCCACCTCTTTGAATACCCGCGAAACGCCCGCGCGGTTAGGAGCGCAAGGCGCGCAGGATTGCGGTAATTCAATAAAAACAAACGCGAACCTCTCGTCATTCCCGCGAAGGCGGGCATCCATCTTTTTATGATTGTTGTTATGGGTGCCCGCTTTCGCGGGAATGACAATAAGGTCAAACGGCGATCTAATGAAAATTACGCGTTCGCCTACGCGAATATGACGAAGAGGGCGCGACGCGGATTGAAACGTTGGCGGCGTTCGGTTTGCCGTTTGAGCGTTTTGTCGCGCTTCTTAACGAGCGCGCGGATTGGAACGCGTAAAACTAACGAAGAAGATCAAAAATGTTAAATCCGCTCCTTGCGGGCGCGCGGACTGAAACGCCCAGTCGGACGCTGACGGCATAGGCGTAACGGGTCGCGCTTTTTAACGATCGGGAGGGTTATGCGCGCATACTCTTAAACAGCGTTTCAATCTCGCTATACCAGCGATTTAGCGCGTTTTTATCCGCGCCTTCCAGCAGTATGCGCAGTTTCATCTCCGTGCCGGAATAACGCACTAGATGGCGAATACCGCTTTTTTCAATCGCGTTTAGCAGTTCGCTTAAACCGCTAACGCCGTCGAGCGGTTTTTTTTCCGCAATCTTGATCGCGCCCTGTTTTTGCGGATATAGATCAAACGGATTAAAAACCTCGCTCGCCTTTTTACCCTTTTTCAGCGTCAGCGCCGCGGCGCTTAACGCGCTGACAAGTCCGTCGCCCGTTTTTGCGTAGTCGGAGAAAATAATATGTCCGCTCTGTTCGCCGCCAAAGTTCAACCCATTTTTACGCATCAACTCCAGCACGTATTTATCGCCGACGTCGGATCGATAAAGCGTTATGCCGTTAGCGTTAAGATAGGCTTCTAGCGCGCCGTTGCTCATCGAGGTTGCCACGCAGGCGTTTTTGGCTAAAACGCCGTCCTCTTTGAGCGAGACCGCAAGCGCGCCGAGCAGTTTATCGCCGTCGATACGTTCTCCTTTTTCATCGACGACGACGAGCCGATCCGAATCCCCGTCCAGCGCAAAGCCAATATCGGCGCGCAGCCGTTTAACCTCGCCAATTAGACGTTGCGGGTGGAGCGCCCCGCACTCGGCGTTGATATTCAGTCCGTTAGGTTCGTCCCCCAACACGACAAGCTCCGCGCCAAGCTCGGCAAATACGATCGGCGCGACTTTATACGCCGCTCCGTTTGCGGCGTCTATTACTATCCGCATTCCATGAAGCGTCAGGTTGCGCGGGAACGAGTTTTTAATATGCACGATATAGCGCCCGATCACGTCGTCGATACGTTTTGACGATCCCACGTTCGCTCCCGTTTTCTGCGCCGCGCGGATTGTTTCGTCATCGTCGTAAATCGCCTCGATCGCCTCCTCTTGCTCGACGCTTAGCTTATCGCCGTTACGATCAAAAAACTTGATCCCGTTATCCTCAAAAGGGTTATGCGAGGCGCTAATCATGATGCCCGCGTCGCAACGCATATCGGCTGTTAGAAAAGCTATCGCGGGCGTCGGCATCGGTCCTATCTGAACTACGTCGTAACCAGCCGCCGTTAGACCCGCCACCAGCGCGTTTTCGATCATATAGCCGCTTTTGCGGGTATCTTTGCCCACTAGTATCTTATTAGTGCGCGATAATTTACGAAAATGAACGCCCGCCGCCATCGCCAGCTTTGAAACCACAAACGGAGTGAGCTTTTCGCCGGCTACGCCTCGAACGCCGTCGGTGCCAAACAAACGCATAATATTCCTTTTAGCCGCGAATTATAGTTTAATTATCTAGGTTTATCGCTATTTATTTTCACGGCGCGAATCTACGCCGATCGATTGGGGGATTAAACGAAATCGCGGACGATTGACCGCGTTAGGTCGAAACGTCGCCGCTACAACTAGGGAGCGAACAGGCAAGGCAAGAGGAAGGTTTTTCCAGCGCTCCCCAGATTTCGGCGGCGCTTGGGTTAAAACCCTCCTCAAAACGCTTAACGATATTCAGCAGCGCGAATCGATAAATCTCCAGCAGGCGATTTTCGTCGGCGATTGCGAGCGGTTTTAGTTTCTCTATCGACGCGCCAAAGAGTTTAAGAATATGAAAACGTTTGCCGTTTATAATCCGATTGTTTGCGTCGATCTCGAAAAAATCAAGATATTCGTCGATCGTCGATAGCCTGTTAAAGTCGCTTAACGTTTTCATTTGTTGTATTTCGCGTAGATTTCAAACGCTCTGTTCAACCATTTTTCGCCCTCGGCGGCAAGTTTTTCCACGCTCTCGAAGGCAAACTTATGCGCGTCGCGGAAAGTTTTGTCCATCACGACAATATCGCCCGCGATCGCCGCGCCGCGTCCAAAGCCCTCGTGATTCATCTCCAAAACCACGCTAACCATCTTGGCGGTTTTGCGCTCGAAAGCTGTCGCTACCGCCTTAAATAACATTTTAAGATTATCGATCGTCTCTTCGTCTATATCGGCGATCACGCCTAAAGCCCTGATCTCCTCTTTGCTCTTCACATATTTTTTCGCCAGCAATTCGTCGTCGCTCTTGTTGTCCCACGCGCCGAATTGATCTTGCGCCCTGATCTGCTCGATCAAGGATCGCAAAAAATCGTTCATCTTATCTCCTCTTCGCCGTTTTCGCGCGCGATAATGCGTTTAATCCACGGCGGCGGATTTTTGCCGAGCATAGCCGAAAGCCGCTCGCACGCCTCTTTGATCGTCGTCGGCTCGGCGATTTTGATCGGGTGAATGCGCGCTTTGACTACCTTAGCGGCGGCGGTCGGACCGATCGCCTCGCAGTAGAGTATGCTCGCCTCGCCGATCGCGGCGATCTTAGCGGCGATTTTGCCGTCCTCCTCGTTCGCGTCCTCTTCGGCTTGGACGATCGCGCTTAGCGCGTAGCCCTCCTTGCTCACGTCGTAGATGGCAAACCGCTTTGCCCAGCCGAAATGATCGTTGATGTTTTCGCCGTCTTTTGTGGCAAACGCGACTTTCATAACTCCTCCTTTAGGTTTAGTTTCGTTCCTTAGAACGCTGATCTTAATGTTCGCTTGCGCCATTGTTCGCCCCCATAAGCGCTCTCGCGCTTCCCTCGTATCCGATCGATACGTCAAGCTGTGATCCGACCCTCTCCCACTGCGGAAAACCCGCCTGTAAATGCGGTTTGCGTAATCTGCGGCACATCGCCTCGCCGTGCGTTCCGCAAACGAGCATATCCCAGCGATCGGCGTTTTGCTCCAACCAAAACAGCCCCTCGCATTCATATTCGTAGCCGCTTCGATCCAGCGCGCATTCGGGAGTCGGCGCGACGATCAGGATTTTCGCGCCCGCCTCGCTAAGCGTATTCGCGACGCTAATCGCGTGATCGGCTTCCAGCGCGATCGCCACTTTTTGCTTGCCTAAGACAAAGTGCGTATCAAGTAGCATATCGGCTAAGCGCGATCGCCACCGCTTGATTTTGGCGCAAGGCTCTTTTCCCGAAAGAGCCGTCAGCGCGGCGATCAGCTTATCGCTCGCTTGCAACCCGCCGATTGAATCAAAGTGAAACGATTTTACGCGCGGGTTTATCCGACAAAGCGCGTCTAGCGGCGTTTTCATCGACGCGCCGATCGCGATCGCCGCGTATGCGCCGCCTACGCGCTCGATTGCCTCCAAAGGCGCTCCGCCTTGCGTCATCTGCCCCTGTTTTTCGCCTAAATGCCCGTCTAAGCTATCGCTAAGATCGGGAACCGCTACGCACTCGAAGCCAAAGCTCTCGATCGTCTCTTTAAGGCTTTCGACGTCTAGCGGAGTCATAGAGGCGTGCGGCAACAGCGCGATTAGCTTTTGGTCGATTTCAAGCGGCTTAACGATCTGCTCGATTATCGCCGTCGCCGCCATAGCAAAGCCGCTCTCCAACCCGCCGTGATAGTCTGGCGCGGATACCCAAACCGTTCTTTGTTTTAAGCGGCTCGCGATCGCCCGCAGATCGTCGCCTTTGGTTTCGGTAAGCCCGACGCTGATAAGCCCGATCAGATCGGGCGATATTTTTTTAAGTATATTGTCGATCGACTCCGCCACAATTTTGTCGCCGCCGTCCATAATCGCCGTAATATCGCTAACGGCGGTCGTTTGGACGGGGATCGGATCGTGAAAATGGCGGGTAAAAAAAACTTTGCTAAACGAAGCGCATCCCTGCGCGCCGTGCATAAGCGGCATACAGCCCTTCACGCCTAAAAACGCCAACATCGCGCCCATCGGGGCGCTAAGGCGAATAGGATTGATCGTTAATGCGCTCAAACTGCCTGCTCCTCGCGGTTTATTACCGTTATTTTATGACAAAATGCCGACAAAAAAATCGCTAAATTGGTTAAAAATAAAGCAAAAATGGTTTTTGCGTTATACCAAACGCGGCTTGCTAAATCAAAATAAGGATCAAATACGCGAAAAGTTCTTATCGGCGCTGGCGCTATTATAACCGCCGTCTTTGCGGGCGGTTGCTCGTCCGAAATCAATCAAGACGATCTGCGCGAGGTTAGCCAGCGGCGCGGCGACGCCGTCGCAAAGAGTTGCAAAGAGGGAGACGGAAGGTCGTTTTTGCCAAAAACATTTGGCGACGCGCAACCGCCGATACTATTTTCCGCCGTTAATTGCGATCGCAGATGCTCGATTACCCTGACCGAAGGCGACGTTAGTTACATCTACGCTCCGGTTATATTAAAAGATTAGCCGAAAGTTTAAGAGACGGCGGCGCGGAATTGAACCGACGCGCGCGGATTTTTAGTCCGTCGCTTCAGGCTACAAAGCCGCCGCGTTGCGAAAGCGGCGCTAACGGCTGCCGACCAGACTATGTCCGCGCTATTGCTTTAAAAAGCGGATGACCGCTACTTAAACCGCTTTCTCCCAAGGCGCTTTAGAGTTTGCGATCTTAAACGCGGGATTTTCCAGCGCGGCTAAAACGTCGGCGGCAAAATCGATCAGCCCGTCGTAACCGCCGTAGCTTACCTTTTTCTCCTGATTTACATCTACGAACGCGACGTTATTTTTCAGCGCCGTATATAGACTCCGCCCTCCGGCAAATAGAATATCCGCGCCGCTCTCTTTGATCGCTTTTGCTTGTTCGTCGGCGGGTTTTTTCATCAATACGCCCTTTGCGCCCAGATACGCCCGAGCCTTCGCCTGATCTTCTAGCGTAGCTTTGTTGATCGCCGTCGCCGTAACCTCTACGCCTATATCTTGCAGCGCCGAGATAAACGCCCACGATTTGTTGCCGCCCGTGTTTAACACCGCTTTTTTGCCTATTAGTTTCGCTTTGTAGGGCGCGAGTTTGGCTTCGCATCGCGCCTCGTATTTTGCGATAACCTCGTTTGCCTTTGCGATTAACGCCTCGTCGCCAAACGCCCCCGCGATAGCGCGGATCGCGTTTGATGTGTCGCGCTTGCCGTAAAAGCTGACGCTTACGTATGGTATGCCGTATCGCTCTTGCATCTTTCGCGCCAGAGTTACGAGCGATTGGGCGCAAACCAGCGCGTTGAGTTTGGCGCGGTGGGCGGAGCGGATCGCGTCGATTCGCCCGTCGCCGCTGAGCGTCGCGCGAACGTTAATTCCGATCTCGTTTAATATGGGCGTATAGCGGAGCATATCGCCAGTTACGTTGTACTCGCCCAGCAGGTTAATCTCGAACGGCTTTGTTTCTGTTGGCTCTAACGTGCCGATTAGGCGACCAAAAAGCGCTTCTCCCGCTAGGCGAGAGCCGAAATTTTTGCTTCCCACAAAGCCCGGGGCATGGACGGGAACTATGGGAACGTCGTATTCGTCGCCCTTTGCCTTGCATACCGCGTCTATATCGTCGCCAATTAGCGCGGTAACGCATGTGGAATAGACGAAAACCGCCTTTGGCGCGAAGGTTTTTATCGCTTCGTCGATCGCCGCCGCGAGTCTCTTTTCGCCGCCGAATATCACCTCGTTTTCGCCAATCTGCGTGCAAAGCCCCGTTTGCGTCATATCGCGCCCGCTATGCGTCGTAAGCGTTTGGCGGGTCTCCCATGACGCGCCAAGACAGGTAGCGGGACCATGAACGATATGCGCCGCCTCCGCGAACGGAAACAGCGATATTTGCGCGCCTTCGAAAGCGCACCCGCCGCTAGTAGCGCCCGGCGTAGGGCGGTTGCAGGCGCTTTTTTTTGTCGCGTTATGTTCGCAGGCGCTTTCTATAAATAGCTCTTTTGGCGCGGCAAGCATTTTTGTCCTTGCGGTTAAGTTACGAGCATTTTACGCCGCAAACGCGCCATATAGCGCCCAACAAATAAGCGCCGCGCGGACATAATCGCTATCTGGGCGGCAATGGAGCTCAAAGCGTTGCAAACGAAAAGAGCTTGCCCTTCATAACGCGAGCATACGATCGAGCGCGATCTTAGCCCATTTGCGCTCCTCCTCTTCAACCTCGATCTCGTTCATAAAAGTTCTATTTTCCACGCTTTGCATAACGCCCAACAGATCGCGCAACGTCGTTTCGTTCATCGTGGGGCATTCGGGCTTGGTGGAACTAAGGACGAAGGTGTTCTTTTCGCGTAGGCGATTGACGAGGTTAAACTCCGTGCCGACCGCGATCGGCTGTTCGATCGGCTGTGAGCGAACCCATTTGATTATCTGGCTTGTCGAGCCGACGAAATCGGCGAGATCGACCACGCTAGGATCGCATTCGGGATGAACGGCGATCAGAATATCGGGATATTTTTGGCGGTAAAACTCGACGTCGGAGGGCGCGAAAAGCTGATGAACGGAGCAAAAACCGTCGTAGGCGATCAGCTCTTTATCGGCAAAATCCTTATCCCTTCCCAACACCGCCGCGCTTATGTTGATCCTCTTTGCCAGATTCAGTCCCAAACAGCGATCGGGCGTGAAAAATATTTTCTTGCCGCTTTCGAGCGCCTTGCGGATAATAGTCTCCGCGTTCGCGCTGGTGCATACCATACCGCCCATTTTCGCCACGCGCGCTTTGATCTCCGCTTGAGAGTTGATATAGGTAACGGGCATAATATCGCCGCTGTCGATCCCCGCTTCGTTCATAGCCGCGATTGATCGCTCAAAACTCGCGCCGTCAATCATTCTAGCCATCGAGCAACAGGCGATCCGCGGCATAAAAACGCGCTTGTTTGGCGCTAAGGTTTTGACGCTCTGCGCCATAAACCCCACGCCGCAAAAGATCAAATACGGATTGGAATCGGCGGCGGATTTTTTGGATAGCTCCAAACTATCGCCCACGAAATCCGCGACGGCGATCACCTCGTCGCGCTGATAGTAGTGCGCCGCCACCGTAATTTTCTGCTCGGCTTTAAGCCGCCGTATCGTTTGCGCAACGTCCAAAATAATCCCTTTACTATACTTACGCTTTCCGATTATACCAGTCTTACTTTGGAGAGTATGCGTGGATATTTTCTTTAATATCAATATTCAGTTTTATCTCGCCGCCTATCTGATCGGGGCGATTCCTTTCGGCGTGTTGCTCGCGAAGTTTTTCGGCGGCGCGGATATTCGCCAAAGCGGCAGCGGGAGCATTGGCGCGACAAACGTGCTTCGCGTCGTAAAAGAGCGCGATCCCTCTTTGGCGAAAAAATTAGCCGTCGCCACTTTCGCTTGCGACGCGCTCAAAGCGCCGCTTGTGATGATCGTAGCTATGATAGTCGGATTGGACGAAAACGTGTTATGGACGATCGCCGTGTTAGCCGTGATCGGGCATTGCTTTAGCCCCTATCTGCTGTTCGAGGGCGGCAAAGGCGTGGCGACGGGCGTCGGCGCGGTGATGGTTTTGTTGCCGATCGAGGCGACGCTAGGCTTGGTCGCGTGGTATATCGTGGGCAAATTGCTTAAAATATCGTCGCTAGCCTCGCTTGCGGGTATGTTAAGCGCCGTCGCGCTTAGTTTCGTCATTCACCCCGAACTGCCCGTCGTCAAAACTCACGCGCCGATCGTAATCTGCGGGTTTATTATCCTGTATAAACATATTCCGAACATTATCAGGCTGTTTAAGAGAGAAGAGGCGCGCGTAGCGTGAGAGTATCGGTTGAAGACCTGACGATCGACGCGATTATCGGCGTTTTGCCAAGCGAACGCGAAAAGCCGCAACGAATTTTGGCGAGCGCGAAGATAGATTACGGCTATAAAACCGCGGGGGACTTTGTCGATTACGCCGCCGTAGCCGATCTAATAACGGCGCGGCTGATCGACGGACGTTTTGGACTGCTCGAGGATGCGCTGGAGGCGATTGTTGCGGAGATTTTACAATTAAATAAATCGATCGAGAGAGTCAAACTTACGCTTGAAAAACCGGATATTTCGCTCGGCTTTCGCGCGGCGGTTTCGCTTAGGCGCGATATGCTATAATTATCAGCAATTTTTAAGAAAAGGGCGCTTATGCGTATCTTAATTGTTGAAGATGAAAGCACGCTCAATAAAACGCTTTCCGAAGGGCTACGCGAGCTAGGCTTTCAAACGGACGAAGCGGAAAGCCTTAAAGACGCGCAATACTATATAGGCATTCGCAATTATGATCTTGTGCTTACCGATTGGATGTTGCCAGACGGCAACGGGTTAGAGGTGATTCCAGAAGTTAAACGAAAAAACCAGCGCGCCGCGTGCGTAATGATCAGCGCTAGAGACGATCGCGAAAGCGAAATCGAGGCGCTAAAAAGCGGCGCGGACGACTATATCTGCAAGCCGTTCGAGTTCGACGTGCTTGTTTCGCGTATCGAGGCGAGGCTTCGTTTCGGCGGCACGAATTTGATTGAGATCGGCGATCTGATTATCGATCCCGACGACGAGAAGATAACTTTCAGAGCCAAAGAGATAGAGTTAAAGGGCAAGCCGTTCGAAGTGTTAGCCCACTTGGCGCGCCACCGCGATCAGATCGTATCCAAAGAGCAGTTGCTTGACGCGATCTGGGAGGAGCCGGAGCTAGTTACTCCCAACGTGATCGAAGTGGCGATCAACCAGATTCGCCAAAAGATCGACAAACCGCTTAAAATCGACACGATCGAGACGGTAAGGCGGCGCGGATACAGATTTTGTTATCCCAAAAAAGCCTAAGAGCGGAGTTCGCCTTCAAACTTCTGCCGATCTTCGCGGCGCTAGTTTTCGGCTTTTCTTACCTTGTCTATTCGATGATCGAGCGCGGTATCTATAATGAAATCGAGCGCGATATGATCGCCCAATCGATCGCTGAGGGCGACGAGCGGACGCAAGCGGCGATCAGTTTTAGCGAGACGGAGAGAGAGGCTCGGATATTCTATCGCCTAGAATACAGAAACGGTGAAAACAGGATAAACGTAGAGCGGGATATTACGGAAGATTGCAAACTCCTAACAAAGATACGCAACGTCGTTCTCGCGGCGAATATCATCTCCTTTGTGCTGATCCCGTTTATCGCGTGGCTTTACTCTTGCTTTCTCGCGCGACCGATCAGGACGCTTACGGAAGAGCTTGCCAAAATGGACGAGCGCTCGCTTTCGCCGATCGCCGCCACCCAAAACGTTCCCGTCGAATTACGACCGCTAACCAACGCGCTTAATATGCTGCTAGAGCGCATAAAGGGGCATATCGCCTATCAACGCGAGCTGTTTGTGGGGATCGCTCACGAGTTAAAAACGCCTTTAGCGGTGATCCGCACAAGAAACGACGTTACGCTTCTTAGAACCCGAACGCCGGAAAGGTATCAGGAAACCCTGCGCGACACCAACCGCTCGATTGACGAGATGGGCAAGATGACGCATACCGTCTTAGAGATAGGACGCGCCGAATACGCGCAGTTTGATCCGCCCGAAACCATAGATGTATGCAGATTTCTCGCCGCCAAAGCCAAAGATTTCGCGCTGTTAGCCGCCGATCGCAAATGCGAGCTGATAGTCAATATAGAACCAAAATCGCTGGTAATCGAGACGCGCCCGACGCTTATTAGCCACATTATTCAAAACCTCTTTAGCAACGCGCTGAAATTTACCCCCGAAGGCAAGCGGATATTTTTTCAAAGCCGCTTCGAGGGCGAGCGCCTTACGATCGAGACGATCGACGAGGGCGAGGGCATAGCGGAAGGTTTTGATCTCTTCGCGCCGTTTTCTGGAAAGGGCGCGCATAAAGGCGCGGGGCTTGGACTCTATCTGGCGAAAAACGCCGCGATGGCGCTGGGCGCGACGCTAACTATACAAAACCGCGCGGACAGTCGGGGCGCGATCGCGACTTTGATTATGGAGCCGATCAAGCCGATTTTAATTAGCTAAACTTGGATTGAAAACGACGGTAAAGCGTAAAATTAGCCGCGCGCCGCTATAATTTTGCCTAGAATTAAATTAGGCGGAATGCTTACAATATGCGCGAAAAAATCCTATTCGTCGTCGCTTTGACGCTGTTTTATCTAACGCGCCAACGGCTACAAATATTATGCTCCATTATTAAACGATGTTATTTAATAAAAAGAGAGCGGCGCAAAGAGATTGTCGATCGCCTAAAAATTAAACGTTCGCATCTGCTGGTTTCCGACCGACTTTTGAAGTTTTTTAACGCAACAATAGATAAAAACTCGCAAAAATATCTTTTATGCTGTCCTAAGGGCGGACTTAACGATATGCTTTGCATAATAAACAGATGTATAAATTACGCTTTAGATAATAATCGAACTATCTATATCGACGGAAGCGCGGAGGGATTTTTGGACGATCTTGGACGCTACTTCGCCGCCGCCGCCCAGAGAGAGAAGATTAAATTCGACAGGATAGATTCCTCGCTGGAGGTATTTGATAGTTATCCTAAATATCTCAAAAAGTTAATTGATCGCTGGTTAAACCGCTCGGCGATCAGTTTTGATCTGAACAAATCATACGAAGATAGAGTTTTAATGTATTTTGGCGACATTATAGGCAACGAGGCGATAGGAGCGTTCTCTTTCTTTGGGCTTGCGCCGAAGGTTCGATCGCATATTAAAGAGATAGTGGAACAACTAGGCGAATACGACGCCGTCCATATTCGCCACAGCGACTACAAAACCGATTATAAGCCGTTTTTAGAGAGCGTCGCTCAAAACTCCTCTTGCGAGAAAATAGCGCTTTGCACGGATAGCTACGAAGTTCAGCGCTACGCCAAAGAGCGTTTTGGCGATCGCATAGTCTGCATAAACGCGGTTCCGGATACCGGCGGCAAAACTTTACATAATAACCCCGACCTAGATCGCTATCAAACCAATCTCGCCGCGCTAACCGATCTGTTTGCGCTTGGCGCCGCAAAAAAAATCTATACAACGCTAGTTACCCACTTTGACGGGCGACGACAGATTACGGAAAATCGCTCGTCCGGTTTTGGACGGCTCGCCAAAGAGCTTAATAAACGTCCGGAGTTAATCAAACGGCTACTAAACGACGAGGATTAGTATCAACCTAATAGCAAAAATCGCGTAAGCAAATGATAAATTATGGATAAAACGCGATGCGTTACGCGCTTAAGGCAAAAATGCCGTCTATGCCGAGCTTCGCTATTTTCTCTATCTTCGAGGACGGAGCGATCGCCAAAACTTTAATATCAAACAGGTAACGATCGGCTAATTTTTGAAGTTTTGCGGCAAGAGGCAAATCGGCGAGCGCGTATTTGGCTTTGGCGCTTGCCAAGAGGATAAAATCGCGTATATTATTCACTTTAACGGCGATCGCTATATCGACGCTTGCGTAAAACTCCAAATCCGACTCCTTAAAATCCAGCGCTACCAGCGAACCCGACGGAGTTTTGTTAATATCGGCTATCGATTTGACAAAAACAACCGCCTTTTCCGCGTCGATCGCTTTATTAACGCCGATTAAAATCATCGTTTAGCCTCCGCGCATTTTTTTGAGCAAAACGTTTTGCCGTTTTTTATTATAGCTTCGTCAGCCGCTATATAAGCGTCGCATTTGGCGCATTTGATCATATCAATCGCGTCGTTTTTAGACGGTTTTAAGCGACTGCGAAAAAAGAAAAAATATATCGCGCCTAACAGTAGCGCGAGAAGCGCGATTCTAAGCCACAAACGCCCGCCTCCCAACCAAAAGATATGTCGCGTGCGGCGCGGCGACAGTTTTAGCTCCGATCGCCGTCGCTTCGCGCGCCGTATTTTTGCCTTTGTAGAGCAACAAGATCGAATTGGCTCCCATAAACGGTTTGGCAAGCCCGTAAATAGTTTTGCCATCGCTTACCGCGCGCGAGACGATCAGATCATAGTTTTTTATCGGGACTTGCTCGGCTCGCTTATCGATAATTTCCGCGTTGTCGATATGCAAAATAGCTGCGGCAAATTGCAAAAAAGCGGCGCGTTTATTAAGCGGTTCTACGAGCGTAAAATACGATCGCGGCTTTGCCATCGCCAAAATTAGTCCTGGAAAACCAGCGCCGCTGCCAATATCCAGACAGCTTTTAAAATCGTCTAAAAAAGTCAGCGGATATACGCTGTCGAATATATGTTTTTGCACGTCGCGCTCGGTTCTAGCGCCGCTAAGGTTGTGCGCCTTGTTCCAATTAAGCAAAATACGCGAAAACTGATCGCTTTTTTGATAGAACTCCTCGATCATAATAAGTCGATTTGCCAACAGCCTGTTTTTAAGTTCTCTCATTACAACAGGTGTCCGCTTTTTTCTTTTTTGACGCGCAGATAAACTTCGTTGTGCGGGTTCGGCTTAATAATCAGCGGCTCGCGCTTGAGAATCTCTACGCCTTTAAGACTCTCTATTTTGCTGGGGTTATTAGTTAACAATCGTATGCGTTTTAACCCCAAATACTTTAATATATATTCGGCGATTTCGTAACTGCGCTCGTCGTCGGCAAAGCCTAATTGATGATTCGCCTCGAAGGTATCCAGCCCCCGATCTTGCAACGCGTATGCGTTTATTTTGTTAAAAAGCCCGATATTTCTGCCCTCTTGGCGCAGATATAAGATTGCCCCGCACCGCTCGGCGGCGATCAGTTTCATCGCCATGTCGAGCTGTTCGCCGCAATCGCACTTGCGGCTAAAGAGAGCGTCGCCCGTAAGACATTCGCTATGCACGCGCACAAGCGGCGCGGGGCAGTCGAGCCGCTCCGTGCGAATAACCATATGATCCTTGCCCCCCTCTCTGAACGCCTGCGCTTTAAAGACGCCGTGCTTGGTAGGCAAATTGGCGATTTCCGATATTTCTATATTCATTGCGCTGATTGTAACAATTCGGACTGAAACTAACCAAACTCCGCGTTTTCAAAACGTCGTTTTTATCGACAAAGGATAAAATTATCCGCAAAGGAGAACCGTATGCTTCGATATATAGATCACAAATTGATGGGGCGCGGCAAAAAAGATTGGCTAGAGAGCCATTTTCACTTCTCGTTCGCGGATTACCGCAACCCCGATAACGTGCAATTTGGCGCGTTGCGCGTCCTAAACGACGACACGGTTAAGGCGGGCGGGGGCTTCGGACCGCACCCGCACAAAAATATGGAGATTATCTCCTACGTAATCGAAGGCGAATTAACGCACGGCGACACGATGGGCAACAGACGGACGCTTAAACGCGGCGAGGCGCAGTATATGAGCGCGGGCAAGGGCGTTTTGCATAGCGAGATGAATCTTGGTAAAACGCCGCTTAGGTTTTTGCAAATATGGATTATTCCCGATCAGAGCGGCTACGCGCCAAATTACGGCGATTATCAGTTCGAGTTCGAAGATCGCCGCGATCGCTGGCTGGCGATCGCCTCTTGCGTCGATAACGCGAAAACCGACGCGCCGATTAGGATTCATCAAGACGTCAATCTTTACGCGACGGCGCTAAGCGCGGGCAAAACGATAGATTTTGAGATCAAAACTGGTAGGCAGGCGTATCTGGTTTTGATCGAGGGCGCGGCGCTAGTAACCGCCAAAACAAGCGGCGAAAAGGCGACGCTAAACGAGCGCGACGCGGCGGAGATCGCTAACGAGGGCGTCTCTATAAAAGCGCAAGGCGAGGCGCACGCGCTGATTATCGAGATGAAAAAATCTTGAAAAATAGAAGTTTGCCGCCGCCCGCCGCAATCGCAAGCCGCGCAATGCTCGATCAAATTAGGCGAATTAACAGGCGCGCCGTCTCTCTTTTTTGGCGTTAGATGATAAAAAAAGAGTCGATCGAACTGTTGAAATCCCGCGTGGATATAGTCGATCTGATTGGATCGCACATCGAGCTGAAGCGATCGGGCGCGACATATAAGGCGCGCTGCCCCTTTCACGAGGAGCGCACCGCCAGCTTTAACGTTAGTCCAAAGGGTTTTTACTACTGCTTTGGCTGCCAAGCAAAGGGCGACGTTATCACTTTTGTTCAGCAGATTGAACGGCTAACCTTCGAGGAGGCGGCGCAAAAAATCGCCGATCAATATAACATCGCGCTTGAATACGAAACGGGCGCGCGGGTGAAAAAACGCGATTACCGCCCGCTAGAGGCGCTGAAAACTTTTTTTGTCGAAGAGCTTAGCAAGAACGACGAAGCTACGGGGTATCTAAGATCGCGCGGGCTTAGCGAAGCGACAATAGAGCGTTTCGAGATTGGCTACGCGCCCGATAGTTACGCGCAACTGGATTTTTTGCGGCGCGAAAAGATACCCTTCGAGGCGGCAAAAGAGGCGGGCGCGCTTGTCGAGGACGAAGGAGGCAGGTTTTACGCGCGTTTTACCAAGCGCGTAATTTTTCCCATTTACACCCCAAACGGCGCGATCGCGGGCTTTGGCGGCAGAACGCTTGTCAATCACCCCGCGAAATATATCAACTCGCCGCAGAGCGAGTTTTTTAACAAGTCGCGGCTTTTATACGGATTTAATATCGCGCGCGAGGCGATACTAAAGCAAAAAACCGCGATTTTGTGCGAAGGCTATATGGACGCGGTTATGCTACACCAAGCGGGTTTTTCAAACGCGATCGCGACGCTCGGCACGGCGCTAACCAACGACCATCTACCTTTGCTAAAACGGCTTGACGATCCGAAAATCATTCTCTCCTACGATAGCGACGCGGCGGGGCAGGAGGCGGCTTTTAAGGCTTCGGTTCTATTGGCGGCGCATAATTTCAAGGGCGGCGCGGCGACAATCGAGGGCGGTAAGGACCCCGCCGACCTAATCGCCGGCGGCGGCGCGGAAACGCTTGCCCGCGCTTATGAAAACGCGAAACCTTTCGCAAAATACGCGGTTGAAAAAATTATCGATCGATCGCGCGATTTCGACGCGGCGTTTGACGAGGCGCAGAGCTTTATAGATTCGCTCTCCAGATTTTCGGCGGAAGAGACGGCGCGATACGCGGCGGCAAAGCTGGCGATAGATTTCAGGCGTTTTAAGATTCGCGCCAAAAACGCGATCGCGCCCACGCTGTTAAGCGGCAAGCAGGATTTAGGCGAGCTGGCGCTGATAAAGACGCTCTCTTTGGACGGCGAACTGCACGCAAGCCTGATCGACTATCTTGACGCGGCGCTTTTTTCAAGCCATCGCGATCTCTATAACGCGCTAATAAACGGCGATATAAACGCGCTTCGCCCCTTGCAAAGCGAAGATAGGATTAAACCGCTAAACAGAGAGGAGACGTTAAACGCCATAAGGCGGCTGGCGGCGATCTTTTGCGAAAAAGAGGCGCGTCTGCTACGCGCCGAACGCGAGACGGCGCGTATGAAAGAGGCGCTAAAGGCGATCGTGCGTTTGCGAAACGGCGAAATGATCGTCTTTAGACGCTTTTAGCGATTTTTAAAACCTAACGGACGCGCCCGCGAATACGCCGTCTATCGTTACGTCAACTTCGCCGTCGGTTCCGCTTAGGTCCTCTATCGCGATCGAGCGCGATCGGTAGCCGATCTCGATCGCCGCGCTTACTATCGAGTCGATAAACGCCCAGTCGATCTTGGCGCGCGCGTCGCTAACGCGCGATTTATCATAAGCGATATATTTCAAATCCGCTTCGATTCCAACCGGAATCGACGGCAGTTCAAAGCGAACGCCGCCGTAGGCGATCGGAAGCGCGAACGAGAGGTCCGCTTTTGCGCTACGCCCGCCCCCCGAAAGTTTTAGCGAGCCGTCGATCGTCTCCGCGCCGAGTCCTAGCCGAATATCGATCGCGGGTATCGGCAGCATGTAGTATCCGATAATATCGACCTGATTCATAGTCAATTCGGTTTTGGTCTCGCCGCTAAAATGCGCCCCGCCGAAATCGAGATTGACGCTTTTGGTTCCGTCCGCGCTAAACGCCGCGCCGTCGATTCTGAAATTGGGCAGAATCGGAACCTCATGCTCGACGTATGCCCACAGATAGCCGTTTGTCGTCTTGTCTAGCCCGACTTTCTTAACGTCAAAGCGATCGCCTAAGCCGCTTTTCTTATACTCCGCCTTGCCGCTTGGATCGGCTTGCCAAACGCCGCCGCCCGCGCCAAAGCCTAGCAGATCGCCAAACGCGCTCGCGCACAAAAACGCGCTAAATATCAAAAACTTTTTCATGCGTCCTCCTTTTAAGACGCTCCCATTATAATGCGTCTTTCTTTTTGGGGCTATAGCTCAGCTGGGAGAGCGCTTGCATGGCATGCAAGAGGTCGGCGGTTCGATCCCGCTTGGCTCCACCATAGAACGTTTCGCGTTGAATTTAATAAGCGTCCGTTACTCTTCTTTTTTTTGCCGCCGCGCGCTACAAAAGCCGTTCAAGGTATTATTGGTTAAAATCCGCGCCTTACTATAGAGGCAAACTATGTCAAAGCGCGTTTTAGTGAAATTTTCAGGCGAGGCTTTAGCGGCTGGAAACGGTTTTGGGATCGACACGAGCGTTTTGAAATTTATCGCGCTCGAACTTAAAGAGCTTCGCGACAACGACGTCGAAGTGGGCGTGGTCGTCGGGGGCGGCAACTTTATACGCGGCGTTAGCGCCGCCGCCGACGGGCTTATTAAGCGAAGCAGCGGCGATTATATGGGCATGCTTGCCACCGTGATCAACGCGGTGGCTCTGCAAGAGGCGTTAGAGGCGTTAGGGCATAGCGCGCGCGTGCTAAGCGCGATCAAAATGGAGCAGGTGTGCGAGCCGTATATCGTTCGCCGCGCCTGTCGCCATCTGGAAAAAGGGCGGCTCGCCATTTTCGCCGCCGGCACCGGCAACCCGTTTTTCACGACGGACACCGCCGCGACGCTTAGGGCGATCGAGGTGGGCGCGTCGCTGTTGATCAAAGCTACGAAGGTGGACGGCGTGTATATGCGCGATCCGAAAAAATTCAAGGAAGCCAAAAAGCTCGCCGAGCTTAGTTACGATGAGGCGATGGGCGACGATATAAAGGTAATGGACGATACCGCGATTGCGCTTGCTAAAGATAATTCGTTGCCGATCGCCGTATGCAACATGATGGATAAAGGCGCTCTTTTAAAAGTGGCAAAAGGCGATTACGCCGCTTGTAGCATTATTAAATAAAACGAGGAGAAATCAAAATGCGTTTAGAGAAAGTCGTTTCGGAAGCGTTAAAATACGCAAACGACAATCGTTATCTTTTATCTGTGGGCGTGGCGAAAAGAGTCGCGCAGTTGCAAAGCGGAGCAAAGCCGCTAGTGGAGATCGCGAAATTCGAGAAGCCCGTCGATATAGCGCTTCGCGAAATTGCGGCGGGCTTAATTGAAATAAAGCCCTAATGATCGAGGACCTGCCCTCCTGCTTCGCGACAATCCGCGATCAGAGCGAAGCGGAAGAGCTGCTTTTTAGTCTAATCGACACGCCCGCGATTAGAAAAGCGCGCGAAAAAGCCGCCAAAGCGCACGAGGGGCAAACGCGCAAGAGGGGCGAACCGTATATCGTCCATCCGTTGCTAGTCGCGGCGAGCGTCGCGTTTTTTGGCGGCGATGAAGCGATGGTGGCGGCGGGCGTTTTGCACGATACGATCGAGGATACCGACTACGACTACGAGGCGATCGAAGCCGATTTTGGAACGGACGCGGCGAATCTGGTGGACGGGCTGACCAAAATCGATCGTATTCGCGAAGAGAATCTACTCCCTTCTGATCGGAAGGACGAAAAGCTAATCGAATCGGCGCTCACGTTTAGAAAGATGCTTTTAGCGTCGATTAAAGACGTGCGCGTGCTTGTCGTTAAGCTATGCGATCGCATGCATAATATGCTCACGCTAGAAGCGCTAACCGAAGACAAGCGCCGCCGCATAGCCGAAGAGACGCTGGTGGTATATGCGCCAATCGCGCATAGGTTAGGGATCGGGCTTGTCAAAACTCTGCTGGAAGATAGGAGCTTTTATTACATCTTCCCAAAGGAGTATAAGGAGATCGACGCTTTTATACTCTCTCGCGGACATTCGCTAAGGCTTGGCTTGAACGCGTTTATTTCGGAAGTTAAAAACCTTATGCTTCAAAACGGCTTTGTCGAAGACGGATTTGAAGTCGTTTCAAGAATTAAACACTACTACTCCACCTATACCAAAATGCAACGCAAAGGCATTAAGATCGACGAGGTGCTAGACCTGATGGCGGCTAGAATACTGGTGCGAACGCCCGAAGAGTGCTACAAGGTTCTTGGTCTTTTGCATACGCGATACCGCCCGCTGATCGCCCGCTTTAAGGAGTATATCGCGCTGCCTAAAGAAAACGGATACCAGACGCTCCACACGACGCTCTTTCACACTAGCGGCATATACGAGGTTCAGATTCGCACCTACGATATGCACAAAACCGCCGAATACGGGATCGCCGCGCACTGGAAATATAAAGCCGGCGCGCTCTCGCCAAAGCTGGGCTGGCTGGAATCTATGCAATACAGCGGCGAAAATCCGCTCGATTTTTACGAGCTTGCCAAAAACGATCTCTTTAGCGACGAGATTGTCGTCTATTCGCCGCGCGGCGATACCTTCACCCTGCCTCGCGGCGCGACGGCGCTGGATTTTGCCTTTATCGTCCATAGCGATCTGGGGCTTAGGGCAATTTCGGCGCATATCAACCGTATAAAACAGCCGCTGTTAACCGAGTTAAAAACGGGCGATCTCGTTCAGATCGACGCCGGAGAAGAGGTTATGCCGCGTTGCAGTTGGATCGAGGCGCTAAAAACCTCGCGGGCGAAAAATATCCTGCGCCACGCGTGCAACCAAAGAAGCCGCGAGATCGATCGCCTTAACGCGCTATCTATAGTCCGCTTCTGTCTGGACGAGGATGCGCTTGCGTTGGAAAGCTGGCTGAAATTGCGCGGTTACGAGGAGGCGATCCGCAAGGTTTCGCGCGATAATAAACTGCTAGACGAGATCGTAGGGCGCTACTATAAAGACAAACGCAAGAAATCGCTTTTTGGGTTAAGCGCCGCCGCGCCTAAACGGTATCGCATAGAAAACATAGAGATTTGCTCTCCCAAAGCGGTAAGCGCGATCGACTTCGAGCATTGCTGCCAACCAAGATACGGCGATTCTATACTTATGTTTTACGGCAAAAAGGGACGCGCCGTAATTCATCACAAGCTGTGCGAATACGCCTATAAGCGTCTCAAAGAGGGCGCGGACGCGATCAAGGCAAATTGGGTGGGCGGCAAGGTGGGCTTGTTTAAGCTAGTCGTCAATTTACAAAACAAAAAGGGCGAACTACTCGCATTCTTGGAGTATCTGTTCAAACGCGAGGTAAATATAACCACGCTTTCGTTGGGAAACGGTGCGGAAAGCTCGCTGACGTGGTGCGGCGTAACGGCGGAGTTTCCGATTGCGACGCTAAGCAAGATAAAAGGCGCGATCGAGAAGCGGTTTATGGTCGTTTCTTTCGAGGCGGCAAACGATTCATATAAAAACGCGGAGCGATAATAATGGTTCAAGAGGCGCTAACGGAGATCAAACGCGGCTGTTTGGAGTTGATCGACGAGACAAAAATAACCAAATGTTTGACGGCGTGGTTTGAAAAAGGCGAAAATTGGCGCGTTAAAGCGGGCTTTGATCCAACCGCGCCCGATCTACATTACGGGCATACGGCGTTGTTAAGCAAACTCGCCGCGATGCAAAAATACGGCGCGATCGTCCAATTTCTAATCGGCGATTTCACGGCTACGATCGGCGATCCTACGGGTAAAAACCAAACGCGAAAGGTTTTGACGCGCGGCGAGGTTATGAACAACGCCAAAACCTACGAAAGGCAGGTTTTTAAAATTCTTGATCCAAACAAGACCAAAATCGTTTTTAACGGCGAATGGCTTAACGAACTAGGCGCGGCGGGGATCGTGGCGCTTGCTAGAGAGTCGAGCGTGGCGCGCATGTTAGAGCGCGACGATTTTGAAAAGCGTTACAGAGCGCAAACGCCGATCGCGATCAGCGAATTTTTGTATCCGTTGCTACAGGGATACGACAGCGTCTATCTTAACAGCGATCTGGAGCTTGGCGGTAGCGATCAGAAGTTCAATCTGCTTATGGGTCGCCAACTGCAAAAAGCATACGGCAAAAGCGAACAGGCGGTGATGACCATGCCGCTTTTAGAGGGTTTAGACGGCGCGCAAAAGATGAGTAAAAGTCTTGGCAACTATATCGGCATAGACGAAAGCGCCAACGAGCAACACGCAAAAATTATGAGCGTCTCCGACGAGCTTATGTGGCGGTGGTATGAACTTTTGAGTTTCAAAACCGTAAAGGAGATCGAAGCGTTAAAGCGCGGCGGCGAGCATCCAAAAAAGATCAAGGAGGCTTTGGCGCTCGAGCTTGTTTCGCGCTATTGCGGCGAAGCGGCGGCGCGTAAAGCTAAAGAGGAGTTTGATCGCGTTCACAAACAAGGCGACGTCCCAAGCGACGCGCAAAGTTTTAGCTTCAAAGCGCCGATATGGATAGGCAAGGCGTTTATGGATGCGAAACTGGTCGCTTCTACTAGCGAGCTAAACCGTATGATACAATCAAAATCGGTTAAAATAAACGCCGAGATTATCGCCGATTTCAAAATCGAATTGAGCGCGGGAGAGTATATCGCGCAGGTCGGCAAAAGAAAGTTTGCGAAAATAAAGGTAAATTAAGTTGCAATTTAAAGAGATTAAAATCGGTCGCCATACGATCAAATATCCAATTATTCAAGGCGGCATGGGAGTCGGAATCAGTTGGTCGCAATTAGCCGGCGCGGTAAGTTTAGCGGGCGCGCTTGGCGTTATCAGCGCGATCGGCACGGGCTACTACCACAACCGCGCGTTTGTAACCAAACAACAGCTAGGTCGTCCCGCCAATACCGAGCAGTTTTACAACCGCAAGGCGACCTTTCAGATTTTCGAGGACGCGCGCAAAATATGCGGCGACAAGCCGCTTGGCGCAAACGTGCTTCACGCTATCAACGACTACCCGCGCGTAATTCGCGACGTATGCGAAGCCGGCGCGGATATAATAATCACCGGCGCGGGATTGCCGATGAATATGCCCGAATACGCCGCCGACTTTCCAAACGTGGCGCTTGTTCCGATAGTTTCAAGCGCCAAAGCCTTGAGGCTGATCGCCAAACGCTGGGAGCAGCGCTATAAAAGAGTCCCCGACGCGATCGTGCTGGAAGGACCGCTTAGCGGCGGGCATCAGGGTTTTACCTACGAGCAGTGCCTCGATCCGAATTATCAACTTGAAAATCTTATAAAACCCGTTGTGGCGGAGGCTAAATCTATCGCGAGTAACATTCCCGTTTTCGCCGCCGGCGGGATATGGACGCATGACGATATAGTCAAATTTATGGAACTTGGGGCTGACGGCGCGCAGATAGGAACGCGCTTTATAGGAACCTACGAATGCGACGCGCCGCAGGCGTTTAAGGAGCTGCTTATTAGGTGTAAGCAAGAGGACATAGAGCTTTTGCATTCGCCCGTAGGTTATCCCGCGCGCGGCATTCGCACTAATCTTATCGAGCTAGTGGATAAGCGGCTTGGTCCTCCCATTCAATGCGTGAGCAACTGCGTTGTTCCGTGCAAAAGAGGAATCGAGGCAAAAGCGGTCGGATACTGCATCGCCGACAGGCTTAGCGACGCGGCGGAGGGCAATTTGGAAACGGGGTTGTTTTTTACGGGAAGCAACGGCTATCGGATCGATCGTTTTATAAGCGTAAGCGATCTGATAAAAAAGCTGGTTTATGGAGAAGATAGCTAAATTCGTCGTCGTCTTACTGGCGTTTTTCGCCGTTTCGCTTGACGCGCAAAAAATTACGCGCTATCAACTCGAACGCAATCGCCTAATCGTCGAATTTGAAAGCCCGCTTAGCCCTAACGATATTAACGACTTTATCATCAAGCCTACGCAAGACGAGCCTTTTAGGCGCGTGATAGACGTTAAGGCTTCGTATCCGCACAAACCTCTTATCGATACGAAAACCGCCGACGCGGGCGTTAAGATCGCGCAGTTTAACGCTGAAATAGCGCGTATCGTATTATCGCGCGAGGATAAGTTCGACGTCGCGATCTCAATACTCGCAAACACCCTAACAATCGAATTTGAAACGAAGCGAATAGCTTTGCTCGACGGATATAAACCGATCGTGGCGATCGACGCGGGACACGGAGGGCGCGATACGGGCGCGCTTGGCGTCAACAAAACCAAAGAGAAGGATATAGCGTTAAAAGTAGCGGTATTAACGGCTAAGATCCTTCGCGATCGCGGCTTTGAAGTGGAGATGACGCGCGAAAACGACAAATATGTCGCGTTGCAGAGCCGCACCTCGTTGGCAAATAAGATCAAAGCCGATATTTTCGTTTCAATACACGCCAACGCTTGCCCGCCGCC
Organism: Helicobacteraceae bacterium; assembly: GCA_031258155.1. NCBI lineage: Bacteria > Pseudomonadati > Campylobacterota > Epsilonproteobacteria > Campylobacterales > Helicobacteraceae > Helicobacteraceae bacterium. The sequence goes on from JAIRNH010000005.1 coordinate 43,263, forward strand.
GTATAAACTATCCGGCATAGAAACCTATTTTCTCTCGCCCGCTAAAAGCGATCGCGCCAAAGAGGTGGCGGCTTTGGAAAACTCGGTCGTCGTCGATAATATGGAAAAATACTCGAAAGAGGCGTTCTTGAACTTCCTAAACCGCGAAATGGTGGTAAGCTCCAATAAACTTGCGATCGACATTCAGCGATCATTGCTATTTTACGCCCGACAAAAATACGCAAAAACGATCGACGGCGGTATTAGGGAGGGTCCGTTTTGGGTGCTAACGGGGGCGCAAATGCCCGCCGCGCTTGTGGAAATCGGCTATATCACGCATAAAGACGAGGTAAAACGGCTTTTAGATCCAAGCTATCAACGTCTGCTCGCCGAAGGGATCGCGCTTGGGATCGAAAGCTACTTTATCAACAACTTTCGGCGTTGAAACGAAAACGGCTGATTGCTATAAACCGCCGCGAAAAAGCGGCTTTCGCGTCGCATAAAATGCTATTTTTTGCGATAGGCTAGTTGCGTGCGGCGACGGCGAAAGCGCGGCTGGCAAAGCGGCGCAGGCGTTAGAAACGTTGGGATTTAATCCGCGCGAGATCGCGCAAGCGCTGGCGAAGTGCGCGTCCTCCGACGTCTTAAGCCTCGTTAAAGAAGCGCTTAAATTACTGAAAAAGTCCTAAACGCCGCTCTAGCGGACGCCGAAAAGAGAAGTTGGCGCGTTGTTTCGCGTAGGCTGGCGCGGCGATCGCGGCTATTTACGCGCGAAGCGATGCGCTACTTTTGCGCGATAACCGCAAAGCGTAGCCGCAAATTTGCAA
>JAIRNH010000006.1 GCA_031258155.1 Helicobacteraceae bacterium
GCGTCTGCGCGATATTTCAGTTAGTTACGCGGGGGAGAGAAAATGAGCAAGAATAGCTTAATTGGCGGCGCGCTGTGGGAGGAGTATTCCAGTAAGGTTTCGCAAAGAATGGACAACCCCGTCAATCGCGGGGAGATTACGCAAAAGGAGGCGCAAGAGCTTGGCGCGCGTCTGATTGTGGCGGATTTTGGCGCGGAGTCGTGCGGGGACGCGGTACGGCTTTTTTGGGCGGTTGATCCTAGCAGCCATATCGTGAAAGCGGCTAAGTTTAAGAGTTTTGGTTGCGGCACGGCGATCGCCTCTAGCGATATGATGGCGGAGCTTTGCGTCGGCAAAACGGTGGACGAGGCGGCAAAAATCACCAATATAGACGTGGAATTCGCCTTGCGCGACGCGCCCGACACCCCCGCCGTGCCGCCGCAGAAAATGCACTGCTCCGTGATGGCTTACGACGTTATTAAACGCGCGGCGGCGATCTACAACGGGGTCGATATAAGCGAATACGAAAACAAAGATATGGTTTGCGAGTGCGCGCAGGTAACGCTTAGTATGATAAAAGAGGTTATCAAGATTAACAACCTGACAAGCGTCGAAGAGATTACCGCTTACACCAAAGCGGGCGCGTTTTGCAAAAGTTGCGTTCGCCCGGGCGGACACGAGGCGCGTCATTTTTACCTTGTCGATATACTGCGCGAAACGTTAGCCGAGGTTGAGCGCGAAAAGATTTTAGAATCCAGCGTCGCTCAGGATTTCGCGTCGATGAGTCTGGTTCAGAAGATTAAGGCGGTGGAAAAAACCCTCGACGATAGCATTCGCCCTATGCTGATGATGGACGGCGGCAATTTAGAGCTGCTAGATATTAAAGATTCGCCCGATCATATCGACGTTTATATCCGCTATCTTGGCGCCTGCTCCGGCTGCGCGACGGGATCGACGGGGACGCTTTACGCGATCGACAGCGTTTTGAAAGAGAAACTAGACTACCGCGTGCGCGTTTTGCCGGTTTAAGCGATCGCGTTTTCGATCGCGATCGCGTTCTATTAAAAAGAGCGAGTTTTGCGGCGATGAAACGGCGATTAACGAGAGGATAGATTTTCGCAAAAAAGCGTCTAGCGCGGCAAGCGCTTCGACTATAAAGAACGCCGCCCGCTCTACGCGCGTCTTAATCGCGACGGACTTTGACGCGCGAGCGCGGCGGCGCTCCTTGGGGCGATTGATCTGAAAACCAAGAACGCTAAATCGACCAATCTTAAGAGTTTTGGTTGCGCCGTCGCGAGATCGCCTCAAGCGATATGACGGCTTAGCTTTGTATAGGCAAAACGAGCGGACAAGTCGGCAAAAAATCACCAGTATCAACGCGAGCTAGCGCAAGCGCGATAGCAGATTTAGCTAAACCTATTGCCCGACTGTATCGAGCAGATTTTTAAGTCCGTTTTGCAACGCAAATTGGTTTTTCATCTGTTTGGCTAACGCATTCCACTGATCGTCAAGCCTCTTTCGCATAAGCCGATCCAGCTCCATTCTAATCGCCTCTCGCTCGTCGTAAGGGATCGTTTCGTCAAACGCTTTTTCATAGTTCGGATCGTCTCTTATGCCATCGACAAGGCGGGTATATTCGTTAGGGTAAATCTCTGAAGGGTTTGGATCCTGCCAATGGTATCCAACCCCGATATCCCTTATCGCGTTCATATTTTCAAACAGAATCCTGAACTCGTCTGGATGTTCCGCATTTACTTTTTCTAATAACGCCAACAAACCATCCTTGACGGCTTGATAATAATCCACTCCAAAAACGGCGTAGAGTTCAGCCGCCCGTTTGGTATATTCCCACGAGATAACGGCGTTATAATAGTGTTCGGGAAATACGCCCAATTCCTGCATCTCTTTCCAAAACAGCGCCTCCTGAGCATTTTTTGGCGAGGGATTTGGCGGCAGTATTTCAGCTAGCCTCTCTCTGACCAGCCTTAAGCTATCCGCAAACGGCTTAAAAAGTATGGAAGAGCTGGCGGGATCCTCATCCCATCTTCTTAATGCCGCGTCGATCATTCCGATCCAATCAAAGTTATACCACTCTTCGATTGGCAGATCGGGCATAGTATGTAGTTGCGGCGGATTAAACGAAAACTTCTGAGCGGGAGCTATCATATAAGCTTGATAGCCCGTCCAACTATCGCCTATTCGCGGATGTTCGCGAAAAGATTCCCTAAAAATCCGCTCGATCTCTTCTGGAACGCTAATCGACGCGTTGTTTTCGATTGTTACCGCCGTTGTTAATGCGGCGCGATTAAGATTAGAGGCGGAGCCGATATTAAACGACGAAAGATTTTGATTAAATTCGCTCTTATACGCCAGCGCCTCCGCTTGGATTTTATTGTCCCATACGCAGGATAGATCGTCGCCGTAAATAGCTTCAAATCTGGCGATACTGGCTAATAGTTGATCAAACTCTCCGCCTCCGTTATATCTTGAGTACGTATAGCCCGCCCAACCGACAGAGGTAAAGCCAACCGAGCATGCCGTCGCCTGCGCGCTATAATCCGCCACTTTAATTACTCCGTTCGGAAGGTTATTATCAACTCGTCGCCGACGCTGTCGCCAAGCGGATTTCTGAAAATATCGGATATGTCGCCGCTAATATGAATCTGATATTCGGAGTTTGCAATCCACGCTCCCGAATAAGGCGTAAAACTAACGGTTTTATTGTCAGAAAGCAACTGGTAATAAACGTGATCGTCAAATATCGCGCCGTTCCTTGTTATATACAGTTTATCTATTAAACTACTAGGATCGATATTCTGACTAAACGTTATTGAAACGGAAGAGGATAAACTCTCCAGCGTAGCGTTCTCGTCAACCGATCGGTAAGCTTCCTGCAATGTGCGTAGCATCTCTATATATACCGCCTGAACGCCGTAATAATGATCGGGAATATAGGCGTAATTTCCGCTGATAATAGCTCTGTTTTGAATCTTACCTTGCGTCTTAACAAAGCGCGGCTTTAAACTGGCGTCAACAGGTTCGTATATGTAATGTATTTCCAATCCATATGCCGACATCGTTCCTGACGAGCCAAGCAGGTATTGTCCCGCCGCGCTTAAACCAACGACATTGTAAAGGGGCGTTATACCAACTTCAGGAGTATTAAAATCAATGCCATAATGTAACTTTCTTGCCACCCCCACAAAAGAAAAAACGGGAAGGTCTTCGCCGCCTAACAATGTTACGGTAGTAACATCGTAGGCATAATTGTTGCCATCGCCAGTAAATTGTCTAGTATGTTTGTTATACATAACTCCGCTTTCGTTATAATCCCAACGCACAATATATTTGCTACCCCCGTTTTCAGCCGCGTATAAATAACCGCTTTTTGCATGCAAATTTATTATAGACGAACCGATAGCCAACGGTTGAGCATTGACAAATGTTGGCAAGTGTGGGAAAGTCTCTACACGATAAGAGACTGTTCCATGGCTTAAATTTCCTACAAATAGAACGCCTTTTTCTCGATCAAACGACAAATTTTTATAATTGATTCCAGACACGCCGTATGCTATATAATGGTTAAGGAAGATAGGGTTGCTTGGATTTGCCACGTTATATACGGACAACCCGTATGTTCCATTGGCTATATAAAGCGTCGTGCCGTTCAAAACGGCGTCGTAAGCTATACCAGACTCCATCGCTTTTGTGGCTATGTGAATAGGATTTCTGGGATCGGTTATGTCAAATACCAGCAATCCCGCGTTCGCGTCGGTTATAAATAGATGCGTACCATTTGCGTCTCCGCCGTTAAGAGCGTCTGAAACGTCAATCGATCCTACTCTTACGGGGCTGTATGGCTGAGATATATCAGCCCTCTCGATGACGCCGGTTCCCGTCGTCATAAATAACATATTATCAAGTCTTATAAAGCCCCCGACTTTATCTACTGGTTCGGATCCGTCCGGCAGATCGCTAATCGAGCCAATATAGCGCATATCGGCGGGATTACTAATATCTATAATTTGCACAGATTGTTCGTCAAGATACGCCGAGCCGACAAAAACATAATTACCTAATACGCGCAGAATGTTTGTTTTGACCCTGTAATCGACAGTTATGGTTTGATCAAGCGAAAGATTGCCGTCGTTGGCAATAACATACTTCTTGAGATTTTCGCCGAACGTCGCAACTAAAATATAATTGCCGACCGTTACAACCTCCCGCGCGTATTGAAGACCGTCCGAAGCGTCCAAATGAAATATCTCTATAGGGTTAGCTGGATCTGATATGTCAAATCCTAATATGCCGTCGGTGATTTTTGTGGCGTAAAGGAACTGCCCGTTATCGCTAAGCGCTAACCCGCAAAATCCATTGTTGTTAGTTCTCGTAATAGTAGATAAAATAGACGAGATCTCGCCGCTTGCGTTTAGTTCCGCTATAACGACGCTTTTGTATGCGACAATATACGCGATACTATCGCGCGTAAGAATATATGTCGCCGCGCCCTCAGAAAACGAATATCGCTGTAACAAAGTAGGCGCGCCGGTTGAAATATCGTAAACTCCGACGCCCGCATTTGCTTCGGCGGCGTATAGCCTATTTCCCGCCAACTCCAGTTTGTTTACGGAGCCGTTGGCTTCAGTAGGGGCGATACCGAACGCCGACGAACAGTTAAGCCCGTCCCCAGCGACGGCGCACGCGCGAATACCATTAGCTCCGTCGGCTATGTAAACGCGGTTGCCCGCGAGCGCCATGTCATTGCTACTACCGGCAACGCCGTAATTTGCCGCTGGCGTTGAACTAAGTTTGGGACCAAGGTCAGCCAACAGCATGATCGCCCAAGACAAGAATACAATAACGATACGCATGCGAAACCCTTTTTGTTAACTACTGTGAATAATAGCGCTAAAAACCTTTTAAAATATGCGGCGTGGAGGGCGAATCGCTACTTTGGGACCTAAACAAAAACGGGATCGCCGCAAGCACGGGCAGCGCCTGCGCGAGCGAGGATTTGGCGGCAAATCCAATCCTCTCGGCGATCGGCTCTGACGAGGAGTTGGCGCATACGGCGGTGCGTTTAAGTTTATCGCGTTTCACAACCGAAGCGGAGATAGATTACGC
>JAIRNH010000007.1 GCA_031258155.1 Helicobacteraceae bacterium
CCGCGCCCCCCGCGCCCCCCCGCGGACTATGCGCGTTGATAGATTTCGCCTCGAGTCGGATAAAAACCTCGGCGGCGGCGCTTATGATCGAAGCGCGAGTAAAACCCGTTTATCCCTAAAGCCGTCTTTTTCTCTTAGCTCTTATAATAAACGCGAACGTCGAAGCCGTCCATCTATTTATTATGGGGGCGGCGCACGAGCCTATTTGCTCTTTTATAAACGGCGCAAAGCTCGCTCGCGCTTAAACTCTTTTTTGGCTTATCGTTTTCGCCCCTTTTGCCGCGATCGCAAAGGGCATACGCGAAAGACGAGCGGCTATATTCTCTCGCGCTACATAACGAGCGTCCGTTTGCGATCGCGCCTATCGACAAACTTCGCAAACAAGGCGCGCTATGCTTAATTCGCTAGAGCTTGCCCGCAAAATCCGCCTTCACGCGCTAGAGATGTGTTTCGTATCGAAGGGATCGCATATCGGCGGCATGTTCTCGTGCGCCGATATTCTGGCGGTTTTATATTCGGGCGTTTTGAACGTATCGCCTCAAACGAGGGGCGATCCAAATCGCGATCGGCTGGTTTTAAGCAAAGGGCACAGCGCGCCCGCGCTTTACGCCGCGCTTGCCGAAAAAGGGTTTTTCGAGTTAAGCGAGCTTTTGACGCTGCGCCAAAACGGATCGCGACTCTCCGGACACGTCTATTCGCAAGTTCCGGGCGCGGAGTTCTCCACAGGCTCGCTAGGGCAGGGAGTTGGCGTAGCGTGCGGCATGGCGCTCGCGGCGAAGATCGATAATCGAAGCGCTCGCGCCTACGCCGTCGCGGGCGACGGCGAATGCGACGAGGGATCGGTGTGGGAGGCGGCGCGCTTTGCGGCGGAAAACGAGCTAGACAACTTCGCGGTCGTAGTGGATTATAATAAAATGAAAGGCGGCGAGCTTTACGCGCCCAAAGCGGAGTTGGCGGATATTTGGCGCGGTTTTGGATGGAATGTGGTCGCGATCGACGGGCACAATCACAACGAGCTATTCGCCGCCTTTGATCGCGCCAAAGAGATCAAAGGCGCTCCGACGGCGATTATCGCGCGGACGATCAAGGGCAAAGGGGTCGGCTTTATGGAACAAAAGGCGCTGTGGCATTACCGCAATCCGGACGGCGAGGCGTTCAAAGCGGCGTGGAAGGAGCTTGGCGGCAAATTAAGCGATCTGTTAAGCGCGGATAATCGGAGCGCGTTGTGAGAAACGCGTTCATTAAAGAGCTGACGAGCTTTGCGAAAGCCGACGAAAGCGCGGTTTTTCTAAGCGCAAATTGCGGTTGGGGCGTATTAGACGGTTTAGCCGCCGAGCTTGGCGAGATTGGCGCGAAAGATCGAAACGGAAAAAGCGGGCGATTTCTCGACGTCGGGATCGCCGAGCAGAACATGATCGCGTTGGCGGCGGGTCTTGCGGCAAGCGGCAAGCGCGTCTTTGTCTATTCGATCGCTAATTTTCCCACTATGCGCGCTTTGGAGCATATACGAAATCTTATCCTATATCCGTCGCTAAACGTTAAAATCATCAGTATTGGCGCGGGATTTATCTACGGCGCGCAGGGTATGACGCACCACATGACGGAGGACGCGGGCGTTATGCGATCGCTTCCAGGGATCGATATTTTTACGCCGTGCGATCCCTTTGAAGCGGCGGCTATAGCGCGTATCTGCGCCGCAAGCGGCAAGGCGGCGTATATCAGGATTCAACGCGGCGGCGAAGCGCCGCTACATAGCGGCGAGTTGAGCGGCGCTCGGATCGAAGCGATCGCAAACGGAACGCCTATCGCAGTTGGCGAAGAGTCTCCAAAGGCTTCGATCGCGATTATCGCTTTGGGCGCGATCGCGAGCGAAGCGATCAAGGCGCAAGAGAGCTTAGCCGCGCGCGGCGCGATCGCAAACGTCTATTCCGCCTGCCGCCTGCCGCTTAATCGCGTCGCGATAGAGCGTATAGCTAAGCAAGCGGATCGCATAATAACGCTGGAAGAGCATAATCGCGTAGGCGCGCTTGGATCGGCTGTAGCCGAGATTTTAGCGGATACGCAAAGCGCGGTTAAATTTGATCGGCTTGGACTGGACGATACTTTTGCGACAATCGTCGGCGATCAAGCCTACCTGCGCGACGCTTATCGCCTGAACGCATTGGCGACTACCAAAGCGATTGGCGCTTGCGATTTTGCGAAGCGCGATAGATAGACGTTTTCGCGAATACGCCTACATAAATACGTTCATTATAAAAAAAGGCGGTTTATGAATTTGTTAAGAAAAGTATGGCGATTGATACCGCGAGATAAACGCCATACGATTGCGAGAAGCGTTTCAAATAGTTGGTTATACCGCAAAACTTTGTCGCATCGCGCGTTATTGGGTCAAAGACCGCATAGGCTTGATATTCTCAAGATAGAGATAACCGATCGATGCAATCTTAGATGCAACTATTGTCCAAGAAGTTTAGGCATAGATGGTAAAAACGGCGATATGGATTTTGAAACGTTCAAAAAAATGGTGGATTATTGCGCGAGTCGAGGCGTTACAAAATATGCGCTAATTGGCGTGGGCGAGCCTACGTTGTATCCTAAGTTAATCGAATCGATCGCCTATATTAAGGAGACGGCGCCTAATGCGACGATAGGTTTTAATACAAATGGCATTCGCTTAAGTTACGAGCTTGGACATAATCTTGCCGCCGCCGGATTAAGCCGAATCACAATATCGATCAACGCAACTTCTCGCGAACAATATAAACGGCTCAACGGAGCGGATCTGTTTGATAAGGTTGTGAAAAACACGCAAGATTTTTTACGCGCGATTAATGAATCGGGTAGAAAATCGGCGTTTTGTTGAACGTTATGGGCGGCGCGGTTAACCCAAAAGAGCAAATTCAAGCGTTTCGAAGTTTCTGGGCGCCGTATTTAGGCGAGTGCGGAGCGATAGCCGAAACGCGCCTTGGCAACTGGGGAGGGTTGATCGGCGCGGAGCGGTTAATAGAGGCTGAAATGAGCGCGCGCGGCGAAACGAACGCGCCCGCCGCGCCTAAAATTGCTAACGGGATGATGGAGGTTCCCCCCCCCGCTTTACCCTTGTTTATCGCTTTTGGAAAGCTACAATATTGCCGGAAACGGCGAGGCGCTCGCCTGTTGCGGCTTGCCGCCAGGTATGCAAGGCGATTTAGCGCTTGGCAATATAACAAATTGTTCGCCAGAACAGCTTGACAAAATCTATTATGGACAAAAGGCTAAAGAGTTGTGGCGTAAAAATCTTAATTGCGAAATTTACAAGCTTTCTGCTTGCAAAGAGTGTTTGGGCTGGTCTTGGTATCCTAATATTTGGCGAAGAAATCCGTTTTATCCCATTTTTGGCGCCAAATGGTTTTGAAGCGGATTTAGTATATTTCGATAGAATTTCGAGATAAAAGGAGCGAGGGTGTCTAAGCCGATAGTTAGCTTTTGCATTGCGACGTATAATCGCGCCGAGCGAGTTTGCGCGCTTGTAAAATCTATTTTGAGTTGCGAGCGTCAAGATATTGAAGTTTGCGTTAACGACAACGCTTCGGCTGATAATACCAAAGAACTATTAGGCGAAATCAACGATCCTCGATTTAGATTTTTTGAGAACGAAATAAACATTGGCGCAATAAAAAATATGCTAATGGCGATTAGCAAAGCAAACGGAAAATACGCGTTTTATTGTAATGATCGCGATTTAATTGAGATCGAGAATATACCAAAATTATGCGATTTTTTAATCAAAAAAAATTTTGCTTACGTCTATTGCGGCGACGCGCTAAAAGAGACTATATACGACTCTCCAGTCGACGCTTTCGCCAATCTTCTCTTTTTTAAGCATCCGACAGGGGAGATTTTTAACGCGGAGATGTTGGCTAAATTAAATATAAAACGCTATTGGGAGTTTGACGAAAATTCGCTATATTTAATCCTCCCGTTTTATTTTGTTTTTACCGAAATCGCATCGTTGGGCTCAAGCGCGGAAATTCCAAATATGTATTGGAAAGCCTCCGATGATGATTTTATAAAGAATAATCCATCGCGTAGCGGATTTACAAAAGGCGGATGGTCCTGGAGATACTTTCTGCCCGCAGAAGTAGCGCCTACGGTGGTTTCTGGGTTAGAACACATAATTAATATGCGTCTATTTAATAAAGCCAAAATCAATAAGATTTGCTACTCGGTTTTCAAAAACGAGGCGATACGTAGCGTAACTTTTTATATTGGCGCTATGCAAAACCCTATATATGCCTATCGTTACAATTATGATATAATCGTAGATAACATATTTGATCAGTTTTTACAGTATCGCTCGTTTTATAAAATATATAGGTCTTCTAGCATATACGCCTATCATAGCGTTTGGCGGAAATTTGGGTTGTTTATGTTTGGCGTTTATATGTTTTACTTTGTCTTGGTTAGAAGGCTAAAAATTTATCTATTATATAAAAGCAAAATAAAGAAACTGATATGGCGATTGAACCTAATAAGGCTTGGCGTCCTTGCGCACAGACTATAAGCTTTACTGGTTGAAATTTGTCCGATTTAAGTAAAAAGTTAGACGCTATTATGCATTGTAAAGTTTAGTTAAAGGTTTTTTAATGAGTTTTTACAAAATTGCGCGATTGCTACGCAACGCTTTGTCGAGCCACAACGGCAGAAAACACGACGCTTTGCGAATTTTCGCTGATATGCTCTTTGCCGATTACCGTTTAACTTGGGCGGATTTTGACTGGTGGAAAGACAAGAGTTTTAACGACTATCTCGATCGCTTCGGCGAGCGCGGCGGCTTAAATACGCATCGTAAATGGACGCTAAAACAACTTCTGCGGCTAACGGCGGCGATTGACGGAGATACCGCCGAATGCGGCGTATTCAAAGGCGCCTCCTCTTATTTAATATGCGAAGCTAACGGCAGGCATGTGAAAATGGGGGGGGGGGGCGAACGCACCATATATTCGATAGTTTTGAAGGCGTAAGCGCTCCAAGCGACGAAGATAACGGTTATTGGAAAAAGGGCGATCTAAGCGCGGGAGAGGAAATGGCGCGCGAAAATCTCTCCGAGTTTATCGATCGCGTTCGTTTTTATAAGGGGTGGATTCCAACGCGCTTCGAGGAGGTAAAAGATCGCGCGTTTAGCTTTGTTCATATCGATGTAGATATGCACGATCCCACTCGCGATAGTATAACGTTCTTTTACGATCGGCTAAATGCGGGAGGTATTATTTTGTGCGACGATTATGGATCGCCTTTTTGCGTAGGCGCCACAAAAGCCTGCGACGATTTTTTGACCGACAAACCCGAAAAGATGATCGTTTTAGCCGACGGCGGGGCGTTTATGATCAAAGGCGTAAAAACCGCTTAAATTATGCGCTACTAGCGCGGGCAACTCGCTTAAATAAGCCGCCAATAAATATAATTCAGGGTAAATTATGCCGATGGATTTTGGCGTTCGCGGCGAAAGTTTGTGCTAGAGGGGCTAAAGCGTGGATAAAGAATCGTCAAAAGCTAGGGCGTTTCGTCTGTTTTATGAGAAAATTTGCGGCAAAGAGCCAAATATCAACGTTTTACATCGGCAGTATCTAGCTACATATCAGCTTAAATCTCAATTAAAAGAGATTTTGCGCGATTTTAGCGGCGTATGCTTGGATTTTGGTTGCGGCGCGCAACCATACAAAGCGTATATGCCGCGCGTTTCGCGCTATATCGGCGCGGATATTGCCGAAGGCGAAGGCGTAGAGTTTGTTATTAAAGACGGCGTTTTACCGCCTACGGGCGAGTTAGATTTTGTTTTATCAACTCAGGTTTTAGAGCATGTTGAAGATACGGCGATCTTTGCGCAGGTTTTCGAGCGCGTAAAACGGGGGGGGGGGGGGATTACGGCATAGTGGTCAACCAACGGCGCGTTGTGAGTGAAGTATGGCGCCCCGTATATGCCTGTCA
>JAIRNH010000008.1 GCA_031258155.1 Helicobacteraceae bacterium
TTTCTAAACAGCCTTCAAATGGGTTTCAAAACGCTGGCTATCGAGAAGCGATCGAGCGAGGTTTGGGCGTTGCTCGGCGCGGTTAAAAACGAATTCGGCAAATTTGGCGAGACGTTGGACAAAGCGAAGCGCCAACTGCAAACCGTCGCCAATGTCTTGCGCTAAATGGCGATTATCGCGCTTACGTCGTTTTCATCGCCTGTTAATATGTGGCTGTTATAAACGCGCAAACGCCATTGTTAGATCGGCGATCAGCGCATTTATGCTAAATGAGTTTGGCAAATTATTTAGCGAGAGTTGAAAAAGACAAAACGCAAACCGTCGCTAATGCTTTGCGCTAAGAGCGGCGGTTGATTTGCTAAACTTTAACCAGCTTCCATTTGCCGCGTTTGAAAACCGCGTATAGCCAAAAGCCGCAAATCCAAGTTTCTACCACCATCGCCAGCCAGATAAGCCATATATTATTAAACGCTTTCGCCAAAATGATCGACGGGATAATTCTGAAAACGCACATCGCGGTGAAGTTAATGTAAAAACTTGTTTTCGTATCGCCCGCGCCGCGAAACGCCCCGCTTAGCACAAAACTTACGCCAAGCGGAATCTGGCTTATCCCAACGCAGATTAGATACCCCGTCGCCGCTTCGATCACCGCCTCGTCGTCGCCTCTGAAAATCTCCGCTAACGGACGCGCGAAAACGGCGATCGCGATCCCCGCCGCGCCCATAACAATCGCCGCCAAAAAAGCGGTAAATAGCGCGTCTTTCTCGGCTTCGATCGGATTTTTCGCGCCGAGCGATCGCCCCGTCAAACTCATAGCGGCGATAGTAAAGCCGATCCCCGAAGTAAAAACCAAGCTCTCTATACGCAAGCCGACCTGATACCCCGTCATCACGCTATCGCCAAACTCGGCGATAATACGCATAAAGATCAGAAAAGCGCCGTATGTAAAGAGCCGCTCCGCGCCGCCGGGGATACCGATCTTAATTCCGCGCGCGAACAAAGAGCGATCGATGGACAAAAGCGCGCGAACGGGACGTTTTTTGACGAGCAAAAAGTAGAAATAACAGGCGCTTTCAATATAAAACGCGATCGCCGTAGCCGCCGCCGCGCCAGCCACCCCGTAAGCGCCTATCCCAAGCGGCTCGACGCCGAAAATTAGCGCGTAGCTCAACGCCACGTTGATTATATTGCTTACAATTTTCACGATCAGCGGCGTTTTAATGTCGGCGGCGGCGCTAAAAGCGCTAAAGACGATCTGATTTACCATCATTGCGGGCAGGGCGAACGCCATAATATAAAGATACGATCCGCCAAGCTCCACCACGCGATCGCCTCCGTTCATCATCTTGAAGGGCAGTTCGGCGAACGCCGTAGAAATAAAAAAAGCCGGAAGGCTAAAGATAAGCGCGAAGATCGCGAAGGTGGAAAAAACCTTGTTCGCGCTCGTCGGATCGACCGCGCCGAAAAATCGGCTCATCAGCGCGTTCGAGCCGATGTAAAACACCCCCATAAAAACGTAAAAAAGCCCCATAAACTGCACCGCGATCCCGATCGCGGCGGTCGCGGCGACCTCCAAATCCTTGACGAGATAAAAGTCGATCAACACCTGCGTCATATCGATAAGCGCGCCAAGCGCGGCGGGCAGAGCCAGCGCGACGACGCGTTTTAGGCGTTCCATACAAAAAAACGGCAAGATAATTCCCTCGATCTAGATAAAAATGCTATATCTTTAGGCGGCGCTTACGTCGGAAGACGGGGCGAAACGGATCCCTTCGATAAAAGGTTAATTATACTACTATCGTCCAATGACTACCGTTTGGGACTATATCGCGTGGGGCGCGATCGCGCTTGTGTTTATCTACATTATTCGCGGGTATCACAGAAAGAAAACGGGGCTTGACGACTAGGGCGATCTGATTTTAGGCGCAAAGGATCAAAATGGCGGCGTTTATTTTGCTAGATACCGAGACTACGGGCGGCGGCGAGAAAGATCGTATCTGCCAGTTGGCGTTTTTGGTCGCGCGAACTAAAGAGCCGCTTAAACTCTTTAACTCCCTATGCAAGCCGCCCGTCGCGATCGACTTCGAGGCGATGGCGATCCATCATATCACCCCCGAGGCGATAGAGGACAAGCCGCCGTTTGCCGAATGCGAGGCGGCGATCGCGCTAAACGAGTTAAACACAGAGGAGAACGCGCTGGTTATCCAAAACGCGCCGTTCGATCTTGAAATGCTTAGGCGCGAGGGGTTTGAGTGGAAAGGCGTCGCGATAGACACCCTGCGCGTTTCGCGCCATCTGCTTGGCGATCTGCCGCGCCACTCGTTGCAGTATCTGCGTTATGCGCTATCGTTGTATCGCTCGGAGGGGGAGCTTGCGGCGCAATTTGGCGGCAAAATTTCGGCTCACGACGCGGCAAGCGACTGCGTAGTTTTGTATCTTTTAACCCAATATCTGTTGGCTATGACGGGCAAATCAAAAGACGGCGTGTTTAAGCTAATCGAGCTTTCAAACAAGCCCGTAGCTCTCAAAACGATCCGCTTTGGCAAACACCGCGATAAGAGTTTCAACGAGATCGCCAAAACGGATCGCGGCTATCTGGAGTGGCTTTTTCACAGCGAAACGCAAAAAGAGAGCCCCGATAGCGATCTGGTCTATACGTTAGAACAGGTATTAGCGGCGGATCGCCAATGAATCGCGGCTACGAAAGACGGTTTGTAAGCGAGTTTTGGCGTGATTAAACTGACGCTGATTGCGATCTGGATTATTTTGATTGCGATCTTGTTTTTGTCGGTCAATTTCTATGTTTTGGGTAACGTTTTCCACAGAGATCGGCGCGCGAAAAAACCAAAGCCGACTGTCGTCGCGGATATAGCGATCGCCGAAATGGAACGGACGGTAAAAGATAAAAACAGCGCGACAGAAGCGTTGCGAGGCGTGATCGAGGCTCTGATCGCGCACCATACGATAGAGCCGAAAACAGACGGCAAAACGAGCAAAGAGGCAAAACGCTTGCTGGACATTATCTTCACGATGGCGGGTCATAAAAATATGCCGACCGAGCTGCGTAGCGATATGCTTAGGCGTTTTAGCGAAAAAAATCCTAGCTATTCGAGCGATTTTGAACGCGCGTTATCAAAGCGGTAGGCGATAAAATTAGAGCAAATGTCGCGAAATTAGCGAGAACGAACGCGATTTAACTCCGTTTCGCGCGCGTTAAAAAAGCGGGCAACCTCCAGCGTGGCGCGCCCAGCAGGACTCGAACCTGCAACCTCCGGCCCCGCAAACCGACGCTCTATCCGTTGAGCTATGGGCGCATTTATTGGATTTGAAGTTCGGCATTGTATGATTCTGTTCATTAAAAAGACGATAAAGAGGTTATATGCGAGCGATTGTAGCGGCGGCGTTGATCTACGTTTTGGCTTTTGCGGCGGACGCGAAAACGGGCGATTATCAAAAAGGCGAGCGGCTGTTTTATTCGCAGTTAGCCGATACGATGGGGATTAACGGCGCGGATTTTGGCATAAAACATACGAGCGCCGAGTGGGAGAAGCTGTTTGAAAATCGCGGCGAAGGGTTTATCGCCGAAGTTAGCGCGGCTTATCCGCGGTTAAAACCGACGATCTCCAAAGAGAGCTTTATTAGGGATATGCCCGATCTAAAGGCGTTTTTGACGCTCTACGCCAAAGACGGCGGCGGTTTCCCCGCTTGCGACCGCTAGACGAACCGCCGGGTTTATCGACGCGCCGATTTGGGAGCTAAATCGGCGTAAATTTTACGTTCTTCGTCCAAAATCGCGTTTGCGAGAAAGCCGCGACTTGTTACAATGAGGTCTTAGCGTGAATTTTAGGAACAACGATGAAAGTATTGCTCGTAAAAGACGTAAAAAGTCTGGGCAGAGCGGGCGAGCTTAAAGAGGTCAAAGAGGGCTACGGACAGAACTTTTTGATCGCCAAAGGGTTCGCCAAATTAGCCACCGACGCGGTTATCCGACAGTGGCAAGCGCGCGAAAAGACGAGAATCGAGCGCGAAAACGAGGAGATCGAGCGTCTAAAAACGCTCTCAAGCAAGCTAGAGACGGTAACGATCAAGATAACAAAAAAAGTCGGCGCGAACGGATCGCTCTTTGGCGCGCTAAAAAAAGAGGACGTAGCCGAAGCCTTAGCGAAAAGCGGTTTTGAGATCGACAAAAAAGATATAGAGATGGACGGCGCGATCAAAGCGACGGGGCTATACGAGGTAAGCGCGAAGCTAGGGCGCGGCGTTCATCCGCGTTTTAGAGTCGAGGTCGCGGGCGAATAAACGCTATGACCGCTTTTGAAGCCACGACCATATTAGCCTACCGAACGGACGAACTAGCCGTGATCGGCGGGGACGGGCAGGTGAGCTTCGGCGCCACCGTTATGAAAAACAACGCGGTTAAGATTAGAACGCTTTGCGGCGGCAAGATTTTGTCGGGTTTCGCGGGTTCTACCGCCGACGCTTTTATGCTTTTTGATATGTTCGAGCGGATTTTAGACTCGCAAAAGGGCGATCTGCTTAAAAGCGCCGTCGCCTTCGCCAAAGCGTGGCGAAGCGACAAAATGCTTCGCCGCTTGGAGGCGATGATGATCGCTCTCGATACGAAGCGGCTGTTTGTCCTAAGCGGCGCGGGCGACGTGATCGAACCGGAGGATGGCGCGCTGGCGGCGATAGGAAGCGGCGGCGCGTTCGCTCTGAGCGCCGCTAGAGCGCTGAAAAACTTTTCCGATCTTAAACCCGAAAAGCTGGTCGAGGAGTCGCTTAAAATCGCGGGCGATATTTGCATATATACCAATCAAAACATCAAAACTTTAACTTTGAAAGCCTAACGCAATGGATTTAACGCCTAAAGAGATCGTGAAATATCTGGACGATTTTATCGTCGGACAGGACGAGGCGAAGAAGGCGATCGCCATCGCGCTTAGGAACCGTTGGAGGCGGCTTAAACTAGAGGGCGATATTCGCGACGAGGTTCTGCCGAAAAATATCCTGCTGATAGGTCCGACGGGCGTGGGCAAAACCGAGATCGCCCGCCGAATGGCAAAGTTGTTGAAACTGCCGTTTATTAAGGTAGAGGCTACAAAATACACCGAAGTCGGCTTTGTCGGGCGCGACGTGGAGTCGATGATCCGCGATCTGGTTTTCGACGCGATCAAGATCGTAAAAGAGGAGGAGATCGCCCGCCAAGAGCCGCAGCTAGACGAATATATTTACGACAAGATCGCAAGCGAGCTAGTTAAATCTCTTCCAAAAGGCTCCTCCGAAGCGCTTAACGCGCAGCAAAAAGCGGCGAAAGCGGCGATGAAGGAGCGCGTGAAAAGCGGCGAGGCGGATCATCTGACAATCGAGATTGAAATATCGCCAAAAACGCACGTCGAGGTCGCGGGGCTAGATAATCTGCCGCCGGAGATGGCGCGTTTGCAAGAGTCGATCGGCAAGATGTTTGGGCAGATGAACGCGCCGATCAAAAAGGAGACGAGCGTCAAAGAGGCGAAAGAGCTTTTGCGCCAAGAGGCGAGCGATCGCCTGCTCGATATGGAGAAGGTGCGGCGCGAGGCGCTTAAACGCGCGGAGGAGGGCGGCGTCGCGTTTATCGACGAGATGGACAAGATCGCGCTCCCAAACGGCGCGATCAGAAGCGGCGATCCAAGCAAAGAGGGCGTTCAGCGCGATTTGCTTCCGATAGTCGAGGGCAGCGGCGTGAACACCAAATACGGCTCGATTAGAACCGATCACATTCTGTTTATCGGCGCGGGCGCGTTTCATATAACCAAACCTAGCGATCTGATCGCCGAGCTTCAGGGACGTTTTCCGCTTCGCGTGGAGATGAATCCGCTAAACGAAGAGGATTTATACAGGATTTTAGACGCGCCTAAAAACTCGCTTGTCAAGCAATACGCGGCGCTTATGCGCGTCGAGGGGGTGGAGCTTAAATTCGACGATTCGGCTCTGCGCGCGATGGCTAAACTAGCCAAACAGGCGAACGACAAAACCGAAGATATAGGCGCTAGACGGCTGCATACTATTATGGAAAAAGCGTTGGAGGAGATCAGTTTTGAGGCGCTTGAGAACGCGGGCAAGACAATCGAGATCACTTCCGAGCTAATTCACGACAAGCTCGATAGGGTCTTCGAGAGCGACGATGCGGCAAGATACATCCTCTAAAGCGGGTTTTGTCGCGTTAATCGGACGACCAAACGCGGGCAAAAGCTCCCTGATCAACGCGTTGAGCCAAGATCGGATCGCCATGACAAGCCGCAAAGCTGGCGCGACGCGCAAAAAACAGCTTGCGATCGTTACGCGAGGCGACGCGCAGATCGTATTTATAGATACGCCCGGACTTGACGGGCGAAACGGAAAGCTAAGAGAGTTTATGCGAAAAGAGGCGCTAAGCGCGATCAAAGACGCCGATCTGAGCGTCTTTTTGGCGGATATGGCGGATACGACCGACGAGTATAAGCGTTTTTTGTCTATCGCGGGGGATAAAAAGCATATCGTCGCGCTGACAAAATCGGACAACTTTAGGCACGAGCAGATATTAAAAAGACTTGCCGACTACCAACCTTTTAGCGATCGTTTTTTAGCGATCGCGCCGATCAGCGCGAAAAAGAACGACATAGCGCCGCTCTTAAAAGAGATAATCGCGCGTCTGCCCAACCGCCCGTTTTACTACGAGCCCGACGATCTTACCAATCTGAGCGTTCGCGAAATATACGCCGAGATGATCCGCGAGGCTCTGCTCGATAGCTTCAACGACGAGGTGCCGTATTCGTGCGGCGTGGAGATCGAGAGTTTCGCGCAAGGCGAGCGGCTTGATAAAGTCGGCGCTAAAATTTTTGTCGAAAAACCTTCGCAGATGGCGATTGTAATAGGCAAAAACGGCGCGGGCATAAAGCGCGCGGGCATTAAAGCAAGGAGATTAATGGAGCGATTCTCGTTGAAAAAAACCTTCTTGAAATTGGAGGTAGCCGCGCTTAGATCGCGAAGCAAAGACGATAAACGTTTATCTAGGCTTGTTGGCGGAGAAAACCGATGAGAGGATTTATATATTTTGCTTTCGCGGCGATTTTAGCGTTTGGCGCGGACGATCTAGCCGAAATTTACCGCGTTAAAGGCGTAAACGCGCTAGAGGCTAAAGCCAACGAAATTCTATCCGATCCGTCGTATTGGCTAGATCGCTTGGACAAAGCCGATACGCGCTTTGGCTATTTTGAATCGCCTAAACATATTTTTATCGTCGATAAGGCGGCGCGAAAGTTCTTTTTCTACGATTACGAAGGCGGCGTTTTAACGCGCGTAGCCGAATACGACGCCACGATGGGCGACGCGACGGGCGATAAATACAAAGAGGGCGACAACAAAACCCCCGTGGGCGTCTATAGCGTTACGGCGAAGCTAAAACAGGGCGAACGGCTTTTTGATAAGTATTACGGACCGCTCGCGTTTGTTACCAACTATCCAAACGCCTTTGATCGCAAGCTGAAGAAAACGGGACACGGCATCTGGCTACACGGTTTTCCGATAAACGGATCGCGCGAAAATCCTAACACCAAAGGGTGCGTGGCTATCGAAAACGAACATTTGACCTTCCTTGATTCGCGCGCCGATCTCGCCAAAATAACGGTTATGATTAACGAAGAGGGGACGTTGGAAGCTAAAAAAGAGGATCTCGCCGCGGTCATGGCTTTGCTATACGAGTGGCGTTGGACGTGGAAAATTAACGATTTAGAACGATATTTAAGACTTTATTCAGAGGATTTCGTCAGATCGGACGGAATTTCAAGAAAAGAATTTGATAGAATTAAGCGTTTAATTTTCGGAAAAGGCGAGAAAAAAAGGATCGAATTTTCCGAGATCGAGGTTGTTCCTTACCCGAACTCGCTAAATAAATTGATTTACAAGGCGAGTTTCTGGCAAGATTATGAGGCAACAACCCATAGATCGAGTCGCGTGAAAGAGCTCTATCTTCAAAAAAGCGGCGATCGCTTTGAGATTGTGCTAGAGCGCTAACTCAACAAGGGATAAGGGGGGTAGATTGGCAAAGAACAAATTAGCGTCGCGACCCAGAGTCGCGTATTTGGCTTCCGCGCCTGATAGGTGTTGGACGCTGTATGGCGACGAGGTCAGAGTGGACGATCTCTCCGAGCTTGAAAATCCCGGATGCACGGTAGTCGCTTTTCCGGATAAAGAGCTTATTTTCCATCAGTTTGATCTCGCAAAGGATATGACGAGCGAGCAGCTCGTCGAAAACGTCGAGGTTAAAGTGTTCCAAGACGCGGGCTTGAACCCGATGTTGGAGTATAAAACCTCGTTTACCAAACGAGTCAGCCGACAAGACGAGCGAATGTGGACGATCGGAGCGATCGCCGCGTCCACCGGCGCGATAGAAAGCGTTACGGCTTCTTTGCTGACGCGCGCTAACTATATCGACTCCATCGTGCCGGCAAGCTCGCTTCCCTACGCGCTATACAACGCGAACATATTAGAGCCTAAGCGCGACGTGTTCATCTACTTCCAAAAAGACTCGCTCATCATATCGATCTTCGACGGCGGCGAATATGTTTACGGCAAGAGTCAGGATCACGGCATTAAAAAGCTGATGGAGTCCTACGCCCAGCTTAGCCACGCTCGCATGGAATACGAAGATTTTGTTTCGATGTTGACCAGCGCCTCCGCAAGCGAGGATAAAGAGCAGAATCTTCGCGCCCTAGCGGATTTGCGCGAGGCGATCTCAAACGCGCTGTTCGGCGTAAAAAATATTCTTCTATACGCCGGTAGGATCGTCGGCATAACCAGCATGGATCGCCTGTTTATAGGCACTAGCGAAGGGCTCGTGCCGGGGCTTGAAGATTTGGCGCAAGAGCTTCTTGAGGTCGAGGGGCACGAGTTCAACTTCAGCACCCCGTTTTATTCGCAAAACGATCAATATGTCGATCAGTTAGCTATTTTGACGTTGCTTGAGGCGAACAATATCGTCGGCGGGCTAAAAGCCAATCCGTTTAACTGCACCGCAAAAGCGCGTCCCGGGGCGTTCTTATCGAGAGACGGCGGAAAGGCTATCGCGCTGGTTAGCCTCTCTCTTGCCGTAGCGATCGCTTGGCCGCTTTGGTTTGTCGCCTACGATCAGTGGTATTCCTATAAATCTAGGTCTGAAATGGTAGAGCTTAGACAGAGCGAAGCCAAGTTCAAAGCCCTAGAGACTGAAAAGACGCAACTAGAACAAGAGGTTGCGGCGTTAGGAGCCGAACAGCAAGAAAAGCAGGCAAAGCTGACCGAAACCAAAAATCTGCTTGTCAAAATTCACGATATGCGCGTTTTAGCGCAACCGGCGGCGGCAGGGTTGGCGGGGTTATTTGAGCGGCTGACCGAAGCCAACGTGCGCGTGGAATCTTTAGAGATGACCGGTCGCGATACGGCGGCGCAGATTAGAGCGCCGCGCGATACGCAGATCACGAAGTTGCTTGAGCGGCTTGCCGAAGACAACTATCTTCCGGAGCTTAGAAAGATCGTTAAAGGCGAAAATGGCGCCTTTAGCGCGGAGCTGAAAGTGAGGTTACCATGAGCGCGAGGAGCGAAGGGCTAGGAGCCAAGTTTGAAAAGTTTGTGGCGCGGCTTGACGAATGGATTGGACAACGCAAGAAAAACGAGATTATGATCATCGCGATAGCGATTCCGTTGGCGCTATTGGCGATAGATTATAAGTATGTCGTTCCAAAAGCGGAGTCCAAAGCGATCGCCACGAAAAAGAGTTACGACGACATTATGAGACGCATCGCGGAGTTCAAAAGCGGCGGCGGCGAGGCGAAAGTCGTCGAGCTTCGCGCGAAGGTCGCGGAGTTAAGAGACGATATCGAGAGGCTGGATACCACGGAGACGTATATTCAGATGCGCTTAACCGAACTCGATCACCTATATTTCACGCGGTTAGAATGGGCGCAACACCTTGACTTTATCACGCAGAAGGCTACCGAATATCGCGTTACGATTCAGGCGCAAGAAAACGCGATCGAGCCTGAAAAGACGGGCTTTGCTCCCGTTATGTCCGTAAGTTTAGACGGACAGGGGTCTTTCGCCTCCGTTTTACGCTACCTCTTTTTGGTAGAGGCAAGCGAAAAGATCACCCCCATAGAAAAATTGACGATGAAAATCGACGATAAAGATTTCTTGGCGTTTACCGCTACAAGCGTGTATTGGGGGATGAGATGAAACGATTTGTTCTGTTAGCAGGGATAGCTTCGATAGCCTTTGGCGCCGCTCAGATGGATCCAAAAGACGTGGCGAGCACGGATACGCAGATCGACGCGATCAAGGAAGCGACTCGTCCGGAAGTTCCGGCGTTTCGCAATCCGTTTTATTATCCGCCGCGCCCCGTCGTAGTCGTAGAAGGCGCGGAGCCGCCGGCGGCGGTAGCGACGCCAAAAGAGCCTATACTGCAATCTGTTTTAGGCGCGAAAGCGCTGATCAACGGAGAGTGGAAAAAGGCGGGCGAAAAGACTATCGGCGGTTGGAGAGTTCAGAGGGTGCTAGTTGATTCGGTCATTTTAATCAACGGCAATTCAAGAAGAACGTTGTCTATGGACAGCGGCGTCAAGAAAAATAATTACATCGTGAAGGTAGGTGGATGATTATGAGAGCGCTGAGAGCATTGGTTATAGCGTTTGCTATGGCGGGGACGATATATGCGGCTTGCCCGGGAGAGAGATTCGACATAACGATCAAAGAGCCGATCGCGCTAAAAGACGCGCTAGTGGCGATCGTTGACGAGTGCGATCTCTCCTTATCGCTAGAAGGCGAAGGGACGCAGACGCAGTTTGATTCGGCGAAAATCGGCTACGTAACGTTAAGAGCGGTAAACGCGGAAGAGGCGGTTGACTTTTTCCTGCAAAGAGCCAATCTGCACGGCTTCCTGGCGAACGATCTGCTGACGATTCGCTATTTGGATACGCGGCTATTTAGAGTGGATTTCGTGAACAACAGCAGAGAAGGCACCAGTAGCGCCGACGTTAAGATCGGCACGGCGACAGGCAGTACCTCTACCACCGACGGCACCTCTTCAAGCGATAGCGCCACAACGATTAAAACCTCCGAGAAGTTTGATTTATGGTCAACCTTAGACGCGGAGATCGCCAACGTTTTGAACCGTCCCGAAGACGGCGCCAAAACTAACGCGAACGCCGTATTCGTAAATTCGACGACCGGCATAGTAACGATAACGGGGACGCGCCGTCAGATCGATCGCGTTAGCGAATACCTAGACAAGTTGCTGAACTCGCTTAAAAAACAGGTGCTAATCGACGTTCAAATCTACGAGGTTCAACTGGACAACAACAACGTTAGCGGTATTGATTGGTCGAAACTATCGTTAAGTTTTGGTAGCGTCAATGGAATTGACCCTATTGGCGATTATAGGTATGAGGATGGTTGGACGGGATCGACGGACGCCAGAACGATTACAAAGGGCTTTACTTTCTCTGGTAGAGCGCATTTTGACGCGTCGGGCGTGCTAGATTTCTTAAAAACGGAGGGCGATACCCGTTCGCTTTCCAATCCTAAGGTGTTGGCGATGAACAATCAGCCGACGCTTATTAGCGTTGGTAAAAATATCAACTACCAAACGCTAAGTAGCACCACGTTATCTGGCAGCAGCAGCGGTTCCTCTACGCAAACCGCCGACAACGACTCGCTGTTTGTAGGCGTGCTATTGGATATTACGCCGCAGATTGACGACGACGGCTATATTACCCTTAGGCTTAATCCCTCTTATAGCGATCTGTTGCGCACTCAAGACGAGGATCCTTGCTTTAACGGCGTTCAATCTATAGCGGGCGGCAATTGTATTCGTCAGATCGCGCCAGATACCAAAAGCCATCGTATTAGCTCCGTTGTGCGCGTGCGCGATAACGATATAATCGTTTTAGGCGGTCTGATCGATAACGGCAACGCAATTACCGAAAATAAGGTTCCGATTTTGGGCGATATTCCCTTCCTTGGCAAGCTGTTTGGCTCTAAAACGACAACTATAAGGAATCGCGAGATTGTCTTTGTGTTGACGCCGCATATTGTCGTCGATAACCAAACGCAACCCTCTCTTAAGGCGTTAGGCTTTAGCGAAACGTTGATTAGCAACATTAGGGATAGTCAAAACGATCGCTCGCCGAAACTGAAAGAGTTTGATGACGAATGATCGGCTCTACGCGCGCGCAAGAACACTATTTGAGGACAGCGAAAGCAACTCCTATTTTGTGCTTCTTACGCGCACGAGTCAGGTCTATAGCCGAATCGAAAACGCTTTCAAAAACCCTTTCAAGATACTACTGATCACGGGAGCGCCCGGCACAGGCAAAAGCTATGTGCTGAGGCGCTTTTTCAACGATCATCGCGATCGTTTGCCCATATTTATATATCCGAGCGCTACCTTCACGAGCGATCGTTTGCTTGAGATTTACGAAAAATTGCACAATAAACGCCTTGCCGCCAAAGACACGCAAGAGATTATCGACGCCTTCAGAGAAGGGGGCGTCGGTCCGATATTCATATTGCTAGACGAAGCGCAGCTTTACGAGAGCGAACGGCTAGAGTGGATTAGAATGCTCTCGAACGAGGAGATTTTTCGTTTTGTCGTCGTCGTTCATAGGGTGAAACAAGAGGACCTGCTGGCTAAAGAGCATTTTAGAACCCGCACCTTTGAAACCATCGAATGCTGTCCGATAGATCCGGCGGAAACGCCTAGGTTTATTGAAACCAAACTCTTGCTCGGCGAGCTGCTAGAGTTTTACGATCGCTTCAAACAAGCTAATTTTGATAGAATTTACGATCTTACGCAAGGAAACTTGCGCGATCTTAATCGGTTGATGAATCGTTTTTTTGATTTGCTAGACGATTACGAACAAAATAGACCTCACAAACTGCCCTCTCGTTTTTCTAATAAGTTTATCGAGATGGCGGCGATAGAGCTAGGAATGCTTTAATGGATAGAATTGACAGGTTGGAGCGTAGTTGGATTATTTATAAAACAAAAAAGATTGCCAGAAGCGCAAGTTTTTTTGTTTTGGCGCTAATAATTGGCGCCCTCGTCGTCTATGTAGCCCTGCGTTACGTCAACGCGACGGGCGATACGCCGCCGATCGCGCAGATTGCAAACGCCCCTCAACCGATCGCTACCGCGACCGTTGCCCCGCAGATAAGCGCCCCCCAGCCGACGACGCTCGCCGCCGCGGAGAGCGCGCAAACGGGGCAAGAGGCGAACGCTCCTAAGCCGACCGAAACCCAAGCGGCGCAATCTAAGCCCAAGATGAACATTACCCCTAATTTTGATTTCGCCAGCGAGGTCGATCGCCGAGTGGCGGCGTCGCTCTCGGCTTCGCGACCGAACGTTCCGTCAACGCCGATCCAGCC
Source organism: Helicobacteraceae bacterium (assembly GCA_031258155.1). NCBI lineage: Bacteria > Pseudomonadati > Campylobacterota > Epsilonproteobacteria > Campylobacterales > Helicobacteraceae > Helicobacteraceae bacterium. The sequence continues at coordinate 13,414 of JAIRNH010000008.1, forward strand.
GCCCGTTCGAAGCGAACCGACGCAAACTGTGTCAAACCCTGTTTCGCTTCAAAGGGTGAGCAACGTAAAGGATTTAATAAGCGCGTTTGATAGGCAGCCAACCTACTCTAAAGCGGTCGATATCGCGGAGTCCTATCTGAAGCAAAACGACTTTCAAAACGCCTATAGCTGGGCGTTAAAAGCCAACGAGCTTAACGTAAACGACGAAAGAAGCTGGGCGGTGTTCGCGTTGTCAAGCTACAAAATGGGGGACAAGGTTCGCGCCGTAAACGCGCTAAAAGGTTATCTAGGCGTAAGATCGTCCGAACGTTTAAGCAAATTGCTTTATCAAATCGAACGCGACGAAAGAGGATTATGATGAGGCTTATTCTTATTTTTTCGCTATTTTTCGCGACGCTAAGCGCGGCGCCTTCCGATAGAGTTATAGAGCTTTATCAGAAAAAAGAGTATGAGAAAGCCTGCTTAGAGGGCGCGAAAATTGCGCGAGAGCTTAGATTTGACGAAGTTTTTCTTAGCGCCTATGGCATTTCGTGTATCAATAGCGATTATATCGACTTTGCGGCGCTCGCGGGCGTCTATTTGCGGGAGACGCCCGGATCGCGTCAAAACGCAAACTATATACTTACCGTCGCCTTTCAAAAAAAGTTGCTTTACCAATCGCTCGCCGACGGAATTGATTTGGGCGATACGCATTTGCCCGATACGCCGCATATACTTTCTAAGGCGTTTAGCGCTTATGTAGCCGGCAAATACGAAAAGCGAAGCGACGGCTCTTACTATATCGATCAGGACGGCGATCAGCTTTTGCTTGATAGCATAGTGGAGAACTCCCGTTTCAAAGTGCGTATTAGAAGGCTTGACGAGGGGCGCGTAGTCGAAGAACATCTGTATTGGTAAGGAGCTAGGATTGGATTACGCAACGAGCGGCGGGTTAAGACGGGTTCGATTAGGCGACGTGCTAATATCCGCCGGACTGATCACCCAAGAAGACGTAGCGCGCATAGTCGAGTTACAAAAAAGCGACGCTAAGAATAGAAAATTAGGGCAGTTGATTATCGACGAAGGGCTTGTTTCCGAAGAGGTCGTGTTAAAAACGCTCGCCGAACAGATGCGCGTTCAGTATCTTGAGCCCGGCACTTTTGAAGGCGATTTGCGGCTTGCAGGCAGATTGAGCCTAAACATACTTCGACGCTTTTCGGTAGCGCCGGTGCGCGAAGAGGACGACGGTTACTTAGTCGCGTTCGTCGATCCGCTAGATTTCGCCGCTCAGGAGGCGGTTCAACGCGCGTTGTCCGATAAACCGTTAATTATAGCGATCACCGCGCAATCCGAAGTTCAGAGAATCGTGTCGCGTATTGAAACGCAAGAGGGGCTAAAAACGGTGCTCTCGGAGATTCGCAGAGAGATGGCTTCCGGAGCCGCCGACACTCTTACCTTAGCCGGCGCGGAAAACGAATCCGCCATTATGCGCCTAATCAATATCATTTTTACGACGGCTATTTCGCGTAGGGCAAGCGATATTCATATCGAACCGGGCGAAGCGAACTGTTCCGTGCGGGTTCGCGTGGACGGTTTTCTAGTCGAATGCTTTGCCTTTGAAACGGAACTCTACGCGCCGCTAAGCTCCAGAATCAAACTGCTAGGCGATCTGGACATAGGCGAAAGAAGAAAACCGCAAGACGGGCGTTTCAGCTCGACCATCAACGGCAAAGAGTATGATTTTCGTCTTTCCACGCTTCCGATCGCGCACGGCGAATCGATCGTTATGCGTATTCTGGACAAATCCAAAACGCTTGTGCGTCTCGACGAGATGGGCTTTACGCCGTTAAATCTGGAGCGGTTTCGCCGCGCTATGTGCGCGCCAAACGGCATCGTTTTTGTTACCGGTCCCACCGGCAGCGGTAAGACCACCTCGCTTTATGCGGCGCTTAACGAAGTAAAAAGCGTTACGCACAAGATTATTACGGTCGAAGACCCCGTCGAATATCGTATGACCATGCTCCAACAGGTGCAAGTTAATGAAAAAGCGGGGCTTACGTTCGCGGGCGCGCTAAGGTCGATCCTGCGCCAAGACCCCGATATTATCATGGTGGGCGAATCTCGCGATAAAGAGACTATCTCGATCGCTATTCAAGCGGCGCTTACGGGACACCTAGTTTTCACCACGTTGCACACCAACGACGCGCCAAGCGCCATAACGCGCGTTATGGATATGGGCGTAGAGCCGTTTCTGCTCGCCTCCTCGATGATAGCGGTTCAAGCGCAACGGCTTGTGCGCAGGGTATGCCCGCATTGCAAAAAAGAGGTTAAATACCCAAAAGACCTAATTGAGCGAATCAAACATATGACGCCTAGCGAAATGAATCTTTCCGATATTGTTTTCATAAAGGGCGAAGGTTGTAAGAACTGCAACAACGTTGGCTATTCCGGTCGAACGATGATTAGCGAAGTTCTTGAGATTAACGAGCGTATCGCGGGAATGATCGTCGCCAACGCTCCGAAATCTCAGATATTGGAAGAGGCGCGCAAAGGCGGATTCGAGGAGATGTTCACCGACGGTCTTCGCAAAATAGCGATGGGCGAAACCAGCCTCGAAGAGGTTATGCGCGTCGCTAAACTATGATAAACGCGCAAGATAATCCGTTTCCGCGCCCGCTCGGATAAGCGAAACGAAGGGAAACGCGTATGAAAAACTTTCGCGTCGCGTTGGCTCAGATTAACGCAAGCGTCGGCGATATTGACGCCAACGTCGAAAAAATTATCGAAAAAGCTAATCGCGCGCAAGCGCTTGGCGCGGATTTGGCGATTTTTCCCGAACTCGCCATTACGGGCTATCCGCCTCAAGATTTGCTTTTCAAACCGGACTTTATAACAAAAAATCAAGAGGCGATACAAGTCGTCGCTAAAGAGACGAAAGAGATCGCCGCGCTTGTCGGCTTTGCGGATCGCGGCGGCGATCTCTTTAACGCGGCGGCGATTATAGACGACGGCGAAGTCAAAGCCGTCTATCGCAAAAGAAGTCTGCCGAACTACGGCGTTTTCGACGAGGAACGCTATTTTGCCGCGGGGGATCAAAACCTAACGCTTTCTGTCGGCGAACATAAACTAGGCGTCTTGATCTGCGAAGATTTATGGAGCGGCGCGCTTGACGCGGGGCTTTGCGCTCTTGACGCGCTTATCGTTATCAACGCTTCGCCTTTTAGCGCGAGCAAAAGCGCCGCTCGGCGCGATCTGCTATCGGCTCGCGCCCGCGATCTGCGTTCGTTTATTATTTATCTTAATCTAGTCGGCGCGCAGGACGAGCTTGTTTTTGACGGCGCGAGCGCGATCTACGATCCGCGCGGCGATCAGATCGCGTTGGCGAAAAGTTTTGAAGAGGATACCCTTATTTGCGATCTAGACCTTGAAGACGGCTTCCGCGTTCGTCTGAAAGACGGGCGCGTCCGCGCTTCGCGGCGCGGCGTAGCCGACGATAGCGTCAATGTCGCCTTAAATATCCGCAATCGTCCAAAAATGCCGACGGCTCAAAGAGACGAAACGCCGCTAGGCGAAATCGAAGCGATCTACGCCGCGTTGAAGCTCGCGTTAAGAGATTACGCGATCAAAAACGACTTTACAAGGGCGGTTTTGGGTTTAAGCGGGGGCGTGGATAGCGCGCTTTGCGCGGCAATCGCCGCCGACGCGCTTGGCGCGCAAAACGTGCTAGGCGTTTTGATGCCGTCGCCCTTTAGCTCTCAAGGCTCTATCGACGACGCGCTAGCGCTTGCGGCTAATCTTAAAATACGGGCGCGAACGATTCCTATAGCGCCGCTTATGGACGCTTATGAAACGGCGTTAAAGCCGAGTTTCGCGGATATGCCGCGCGATCTGACGGAGGAAAACCTGCAGGCGCGTATTCGCGCCGCGCTGTTGATGGCGTTTAGCAACAAATTCGGCTATCTCTTGCTTTCGACGGGCAATAAAAGCGAGCTTGCCGTAGGCTACTCGACGCTTTACGGCGATATGGCGGGCGGATTCGCGCCGATCAAAGACGCGCTTAAGACGACCGTTTACGCGCTTGCTCGCTATCGCAACTCGCTTAGCGCCGCAATTCCGGAATCGACGCTAACCAAGCCGCCTAGCGCCGAGCTAAGAGAGAATCAAAAGGATACGGACGATCTGCCCGAATACGAGGTTTTGGATCAGATTATCCGTCTGTATGTCGAAGAGGACTATTCATTGACGGAAATTGGCGAAAGGGGTTTTGATCCGGCGGTAGTTCGCAAGGTCGCGCGGTTAATAAAACGCAATGAATACAAGCGATCGCAAGCGCCGATCGGCGCGAAAATCAGCGATCGCGCGTTTGGCAAAGATCGCCGAATGCCGGTCTCCAACCGTTTTGCCGACGATAAAGAAATATGGCGCTGATTAACGTCAGGATAATTTATAGATTAACGTGATATAATTTCACATTTATTAAAAGAACGGAGAGTTACGAAATGTCGGATATTGAAGCCATTGAAGCCAGCGGGCTTTTTTCATCGTTAGAGGATTCGGATAAAAGTTGCCTTTTCCAAGTTTTAAAAACCAAGCAGTTGCAGGACGGCGAGATACTTTTCTACGAAAACGCCGCGATGGATCGGGTGTATTTTCTTGTTAGCGGCAGCGTCAAGTCTTACAAGGTTAATCGTTTCCACAACGAGATTTTCCTATTTAGACAAATCAATAGCGGTCTTATAACGCTATACACGCCGTTTTCGCATAAGACGTTGAGCCAGTTTTTTAGCAACGTTGAAAGCATCGGCGTATCGCTTGTGGCTTACCTTGAAAGAGAGCAGATAGACAATCTATGTATCGAGCGACCAAATATCGCCAAGCTTTTCTTCCAGCTGTTTGCCGAGAGGCTTTCGCTGTTGCAAAACATTATCACGCGAGATATGGTTTATGACAGCGTCGCGAAAGTCGCTTACACGATCGACAAAAAACCGGAAGATTTCAAGACGTATAAAAAACAAGACGTCGCTTATATGCTCAACATCCAGCCTGAAACGCTTTCGAGGATACTGGGCAAGCTCAAAAGCGAAAAAGTCGTGGAAGAAAACCGCCGCGTCTTTACGGTAAAAGATCGCGCCGCCCTCAAAGGCTACTACGAGCTATAAAGGCGCGTTCATAAACCTATCAAACGCGCCCGCGCAAAAAGGGCGCGTTTGATCTCTTCTATCAAAATCCTTCGTTGGCGAACTAGAAAAGGCGGTTATCGTCGTCGGCTTCTTTGTTTTCGCGTAAATACTCTTGTAGCGTTTGTGAGCCAATCATTACATTTTCTACGAGACCGACGCCGTTTAGCGCGCGGATAACCACTCTCGCGTCGTTGTTGCTCGTCAGCAGGTTGGGATCGCGATCGACCGCTTTGGCTTGATCCTCTTGCATATAGAAGCGATCGAAACTGTAATCGAGACGAACGACGGTTTTATAATCATAGGGAAAGCAGACGCCTTTGACTTTTAGGTAGGCAAGCTCCGTTTGCGGCTCGCTTGCGTAAACCCCGTCGATCACGCTTAGATTGCGATCGTCTGGCTCGGCTTTATAGGTAACAAAAAACTCGCCGAGGCGCCGATTGGCGCAAACCTGCTTGTCGGTTGCGAACTCGGCGCTACCGACGTTCAGCCTAATATACCGTCCGCGCATGGGATCGAAGGGATCGTATGATATTGTCAAAAGCGTTATCAGTTTGCCAAGTCTAAGCGCGCTTTCATATCTAACGATCTGATAGACGCAGGCAAAAGCTTGCGCGGCTAAGCAAACGCCCAGCGCCGATAAAACGATTTTTACGCGATTGCGCTCCAGAAACGCTCTCATTTTGCTTCCTTAATATAGCGACCGATGAAAAAGCTCGCCGCCAAAAACGCTACGCCGACAAGAATAAAGCCGATCCCTTTTTCGATAAAACCCAGCTCTGAATCAAAAAACTTTATCGCAAACAGCGCCGCAAGCCATACGATTCCTTGATAGGCGAGCGTAGTATTTAGCCGTCTTATCCCGCCGTATATAAACGACGCGCCGCCAACTAAGCAGGCAAGCGAAAAGAGCCATTTTGAGGCGTCGCCCGTATTGGCGACAAGAACGATATAAAAGACAAACGGCGCGATTGGCACGATAAGCTCGCATAGGCGATCGCGCAATTTGACGACAAAAAAGCCAAATAGCGCAAAATAGGGCATGCAGAATAGATAAAAAGTCGAGAGCGACTCATAGTTATCGAACCGGTAAAAATTCGATATTGTTTCGGAGCTTCCGATAAGCAGCATAAGAGCGATCGCTAACTTTGCGATCTCCTCGGCGGGACGAGAAAAAAACTTGGTTTCGCGCGGATATAGTAGCGCGCTCGCAAGCCAGAAAGAGCCAAAAAATAGCGCGTGGTAGAGCATGTCGTATGAGTAATTAAACCTTAATTCCGCGTTCATAATCGCAAGCGCCCCAAACATAAAAAGCAGATTAAACGCCAGCGTAATATGCGAATCGCGTTTTTTGACTAGCCTATAAACATACCACGCCGCCCAAACGACAAAATAGAGCCACCCGACGATCTGCGACTCGTATGCGTTAGTTTCAAAGCATATAAGCGAAACGATTGCTATAAACAAGATCGCGCTTGCGCCTTTGGCGTTGAAGATATAGATAAGAGGCAGCGTAAGGGCGATTACGACTTTAGTAAAATCTATTAAGCTGCCGCCTAGATGATAGGTCTGCGCGATAATAGCCAGCGCGCCTGTGAAAGCAAATAGTAAAAATAGGCTCGATCCTTCGGCGTAAGCCGCGATTTGCGGCTTTTTCAGCTTCGCGTAGATCGCCAAAGCCTGCGCGGAAAATAGCAACGAAAACGCGATTACGGCTTTAACGCCGCGCGTTAGCGCCTCCCAGTTGAACGCGAGAAGCGAAATGATCCCAAGCGCGATCAGCGTCGCGCCAAAAGCGGCGAAAATCGCCGTCGCCCAATTGACGCGCGGCTCGTCGCTACGGTAGCGCGCTAGGATTTTAGCCGCGTTCTCCTCGCTTATAAGCGATTCGCGCGTCCACTCTTTAACCTCTTTGTTAAGCCAATCGATCGTTCTTTTCATAGCGTCTTCTTTGGCGTTTATTTAAATCTGCAACATTAAATCGTTTTTGCCCTTAAAAATACGACGATCGGTTTGAACCGCTTGATCGCGGCAAACTAGGTTTCGTTTGCGAATACGATACGCGCTTGATCTAATTTCGCGTTACGTCGGTTTGAAAATCTCGTGTAGCGCGTTAGCCGACTTTATCCACTCTTCAAGCGCGCTCCAATCCTCGTTTTCGAGTAGCTTTTTCGCCTTTTTTAACTCGTCGTCAAAAACGTCGATCGCCGATAAGAGCGAATGTTTGTTCTGTTTGAAAATATCGATCCACATCGAGGCGGAGCTTTTGGCTAGGCGGCTCATATCCCGAAAACCGCCCGCGGCGAGCGCCAAAATGCTCTGCTTGTCCTCTTGATTTAAGACGGAATTGGCGAGCGCGTAACTAATGGCGTGCGGTAGATGACTGATAAACGCCGCGTGGCGATCGTGCTCGACGGCTTTCATCTTCGCAATCCGCATTCCGATCGCCTTAAACAGCCCCTCTACCGTTTCAAGCGCCTTTTTATCGTTAGCTTCCGTATCGCATAGAACGACGATACGATCATTGTAAAGCGAGCCAAACGCGGCTTTCGCGCCGCTGTATTCCGTGCCGCACATGGGGTGCGCCGCCACGAAACGATCGCGGATCGAGGGCGCGATCGCCCGAATGATCGCCGTTTTCGTGCTGCCGAGATCGACAAAAACCGCGTCGGATTTGGCGGCGACAAGTTTGGGCGCGAGCGCGACAAGCGTTTCAACGGGCGCGGCGAGCGCGATCAGATCGCTTTGCTCTATAACCTCGTCAAACGTCGCGGCGCGATCGATAATACGCAGATCGAGCGCGGTTTGCAGATTTTCGCGGCTTCTGCCGCACCCTACGATACGGTCAAACAGCCCCTTTTCGCGCGAAGCCAGCGCTAGAGAGCCGCCCATCAACCCAACGCCCACGATTCCAAGTTGCCGCATTGCGCCTCCTACATAGGCGAGATTGTAGCAAGCATCTAGTAAAGCGCGGGATCGTCCGCAAGCTCGTCTAGCTTGCCTCCGCTTACGATAGGATCGAACTCTTCGGGAAAATCCGTTAGCTAGTAACGCGGATCGATCCCTTCGCTTTGAGCGCCAATCCATACGGCGAAAAGATCGATAAAACGCGAGGCGTTAAGTCGCCGTTTGATAAAAACGCGCTCGTTAAAATCGCTGCGCGAAAAGCGGAACTTCGTAGGCTTGTTTTACCCGTTCGTTATGACGCATAGCCCGCGATCGCTGAAATACAGAAGCGAGCGCTTCGCTCTCGTCGCGTTGAGCCGCTCGGTCGCGCCGCTAAGAAAACGATCGAGTTTTTCAATCGCGGCAAGATAACAGTTATGATCCTCGCCGTAAGGCAGAGCGAAGGAGCGCGAATCGCCAGCGCTCAGGCGTTTGCAACTTTTGGGGCGCTAACCCATAATACGCAAAAAGATCAGTTTCGGCTTTCCGTTTGTATCAAGAGCAAGCGCCCATTCAAGCTCCGTTCGCAGATTAAGATCGTCGCTTAAAAACTCCAGCGATCGCGGGCGAAAGAAGTTTGAGCGAGAGGTTTGAAAAGCCAGCCGCGCTACGATACGCTTGAAATCGGTATAGGTTTGTGCAGAGAGCCAAAAGGTTTCGTAACCCGCGGCGTTGGCAAGGCTTACCGCATTGCGCCCGTAATCTAGATCGCCGTTTTCGTTTTTTATCGCGTAGCCCGCTTTTGTCGTAAAGCCGTCGATGAACGCGCCGTTCGCGTTTCGCAAAAACGGGGTCGTATCAAGCGGATGTCCGTAGGCGCTTATATAGTCTTTGCGCGCGCTTTCTCCGACAACGCCGACGCGAACGCCTGTCGCAAACGCCGCGCTTAGCCTCCATTCGCCTCCGCTCGCGATCGCTTGAGCGGCTTCAATATTGGCGCGGTATTCGACGTAACCCAAAACCGCGACGGACTAGAGCCGATCCGCAAAACCGCGTCGCTATAAAGCTAAACGCGCGAACGCGCTTTATCCAAACTAGGCTAGGACGGGAGCAAAAGCCGAACTCTTGTTTGCAAAACCAAACAGCGCAAAGACGAGCAGAGCGCACAAAAGACAGGCAAACGCCAGATCGAGCGGATTGATCGTCGATATAAGCGCGCCTATAAAATCGGGCGTAAGGCGACCGTAAGCCAATCCGACGACGCTAAAGGCGATCGCGCCAAGCGCGAGGATCAAAACAAGTTTTGCCGATCGCGGATCTTCTCTGGCGAGCAAAATCAGCGCAAAGCCAAAGAGCGTTCGTCCGTTTTGGTTTGCGCGCCAGCGCGTAATCCTAGCTCGAAAGCGGCGACGGCGAGAATAAACGTCAGCTATCTTTAGCGGCGCTAAGAAACTAATCGCGCATTGGATAAAATCGCGCTCTTTTAGCCCAAAAATGGATTGCAATGCGCGCTATAGCCCTATTTATCTGTTTTGTAGTTGTTTCGCAGGCGAAAATATATCAAGAAATTCGTTTTGATTCGTTGGCGAGGCTTTCGCCGCAGACGGCGACGGAAATTATCGGCTTTAGCGCCGGCGAGGATATAAACCAAAAAGCGATCAACGAGGCGATCCGCAAACTTTTCGCGCAGGAGTATTTTACGGATATTGTCGTTGACGAGCCGTCAAACGGCGTTTTACGATTTAAGTTTGTAGAAAAACCGGTGATCGCTCGTATCGATTTCAAAGGCGTTAGCGAAACGGAGCGCAACGATAAGTATATGCCCGTTTTTGGAATCAAAAAGGGCGAAATATACGACGAAAGGCGAATCGAAGCCGCGAAAAAACGGCTGGTTATCCTGGCGCAGAGCGAAGGCTATTACGATACGTTAGCCGAAGTCGTCCCGACTTTCGAGGCAAATAAAGTTTATCTTGAGGTTACATACGCGAAGGGCAGTCAGATTACCATAAAAGAGAGCCGTTTCAACGGCGCGAACAGCTTTGACAAAAACGATCTGCAAAAGAAGCTCGCCAACAAAGAGGCGCAGTTTATGGGCTGGTTTCCCGGTCGTAGCAACGGCGCTTTGCGATTGTTGGAACTGCCTTACGACGGCGCGAGACTAAAGGATTTCTACCTATCCAACGGCTACTTGGACGCGGAGATAAGCGATCCGTTTTTAGAGGTCGATTTCGATACCTATTTCGCGACGCTGGAATACGACGTAATCGAAGGAGAGCCTTACAATGTCGATAAAATAACGATAACTGCCGTAGATCGCCGCGTCGATTTTTCCTATATGATCGAGGACCTTAAACTGAAAACAGGGCGCCGATTCAGCTCGGAAAAAATGCGATCGGATATAGACAAGATTTTTGAAGAGGCGGCGCAAGACGGCTACGCCTTCGCCCGCGTTTCGCCCGATATACGAAAAGACGAAGCCGATCGCTTGGTTTCAATCGATTTTCGCGTAACTTTCGGCAAGCCGGTTCGCATTCGCAACGTGATTATCAGCGGCAACGGCAGGACGCTTGATCGCGTTGCGCGCAGAGAGATATATTTAGCGCCGGGCGATCTCTATAGCTTAACCGATCTAAGAGAGTCTAAATCGGCGCTAAGAAGGCTCGGATATTTTGAGAGCGTCGAGATCGAGGAGCGGCGCGTTAGCGAAGATGAGATGGACCTAGTCGCCGTCGTTAAAGAGACCTCTACGGGCAGTCTGATGGTCGGCGGCGGATATAGCTCCTACGACGGATTTATCATAAACGCCTCGATCAACGATCGCAACCTATTTGGCAGCGGTTACGCCTACTCTTTGGGGATCGACACCTCCAAACGCTCCCGCAGGTATGAAATATCGCTGGCAAACCCAAGAGTGCGAGATTCGGCGTATTCGCTTAGTTTCAGCATATACGACACGCATTACGAGGCTACTACTTATGTGCGGGACACTCAAGGCGGGAGCGTTACGGCAAGCCGCCGGTTTGGGCGTTATTGGAACGGCGGTTTGACGGGAAGCTCGTCGAACAACAAAAACGAATACGACGATCCCGACGATTTTTACGTCAACGGCAGAACGACAAAACTCTCCTTGACGCCGTATGTCGGCTTTGACAATACCGACGACTATTTTGTTCCCCGATCCGGCGTCGCGCTTTCTCAATCGGCGGAGTTCGCGGGTTTTGGAGAGGACGAATCATATACTAGAACAAGCTCTAACTTCGCCTTTTATTATGGCTTTCAGGAGCTAATAGACTACGATCTGATCCTTCGTTATCGCGCCCGCTTTCAGTATGTGGACGCGGACATAAACGACATTAAGAAATATCCGATCGGATCGCGCCTGTTTTTGGGCGGGACGCGATCTATACGCGGCTATCAAAGCGGTTCCGTCGCGCCGTATAGATACGAAAACGGAAAAATAGCCAAAGATAGCGCCGGCGACGCGCGCTATATCGGCGGGACGATGGCGTTTAACAACTCCGTCGAGTTAAGCCTGCCGCTTATAGAGGAATCTCAAATGCGCTTCGCCGTTTTTTACGACTACGGCGCGATCGGAGTCGACGATCTCGATATGAAGCGCAGCAGCTACGGGCTGGCGCTAGAGTGGATCTCGCCGATGGGTCCGCTCCAGTTTATCTGGGCGTGGCCAATCGACGATAAACCCGAAGATACCGTCTCTAATTTTGAATTTACTATGGGGCAGAAGTTTTGATCTTTAGATAATCTTTATCGCGAGATCAAACGGCGGCTTGAAACGGCTAAAAGCCTCGCGGCTTAAATACGAAGCGCCGGCGATCGAAAGCGTAGAGCGATCTAATAAGTAGTCGATCTTAGGACGCTCCATAGCGAGATTGATTGTCCGCGCTATAAACAAAACTAGCGCGAGCCATCTGATCGTTTTTGTATCCGGCAGTATCCTCTCATAATTTTTTGGCGTCGTCCAAGAGGACAGCTCCTTTTTTTGCGCGGTTTTCAAAATTGCGGCTATCAATAGCCGATCGCGATGAGAAAAGCCGTAAGAGAGCCCGTTTCGCGCTAACAAGCTCTCCTGCTCGGCGGCGCGGTAAGGATCGATCGCCGCTCCCGCGCCGGAAAGTTTAGCCGCCTCGATCAGCGCCGCTTTAAAATTGTCGCTCAGGTTATGAAGGCTTTTCAACGTTTCAAAAATTTTAAGAGCGTTAGCGGCGATCCAGCGGGACTGCTTTTTGTCCTCTCCAAAGCGATCTAAAAGGCTTATCAAACTTGGTTTTACGCCGTTTGGCAGCCTTCCTCCGCTTGATCGAAGCATGTCGTTTAAAAACGCGCCCTCGCGCACGCCGGCGCCGCTCGTTATCGTCTCTTTCGCGTCGATCGCTTCGGCGGCGAGTTTGAAGATCAGCGTCCCCTCGCGGATCACGTCGAAACGTTCCTGCTTGAACCCTAGATTTTTCAAGCCGTCAAAATCGCTCTTTACGATCCGATCGAAAAAATCGGCGCGGTTATCCAGCGAAAAGCTAAAGCCGTGCAACGCTTCAAAAGGATAGTTTTCCTCTTTGATAATAGCGTTTGAAAGCGCGCGCATCGTGCCGCCCACGCCGATAATAAGATCGCTCTTAAACTCGGAGGGCAGATCGGCGATTGTCTCTTTAACAAAGCGGATCGCGCTTTTAACGTCGCTCTTTTCGTCAAAAAACAGCTCTTTTAGCCGCACCGTTCCTATATTAAAAGAGATCGTTTGGGCGATTTTGCCGCCTTTTATCAGCGCTAATTCGGTCGAACCGCCGCCAATATCGATCGTAACGCCATCCGTTACCGACAGTAGATTTGCCGCCGCTACGCCGCCAAGCCGCGCCTCCTCTTTTCCGTCGATAACTCGAATCTGCAAGCCGCTCGCTTCGCGCGCTTCGCGCAAAAACTCAAGCCGATTCGGCGCGTCGCGCGTCGCGCTGGTCGCTATAACTATCGTTTTGCGCGCGCCGTATGATTTCGCAAGCCGCGCAAACTCTTTTAAGGCGCCTTTAGCGCGCTCTATCGCCGCCTTTTGCAAAACTCCGCCGTTTTTATAGGCGTTCTCGCTGATCCTAACGCGCGATTTGACCTCTCTTAGCAGGTGAAATCCGTATCGGCTTGTGCGCTCGAAAATCGCCATTCTCGCGCTATTGGAGCCGACGTCGATTACGGCGGTAACGCGCGCCACGCTACTCTTCTTTTTTTGAGTTATTAAATTTCAACGTAAGCTCTTCGGCGCTTTCTATATTATCCGGATCCGGCGTTATGCAATCGACGGGGCAAACCGCCACGCAAGCCGGCTCGTCGTAATGTCCCACGCATTCCGTGCAGGCGTCGGGATCGATAACATAGATCGGATCGCCCTCTTCAATCGCGGCGTTTGGGCATTCGTCGATACATGCGTCGCAAGCGATGCAATCTTCCGTGATGAGCAGAGACATAATTTATTCCTTAGTCCTATATTCAGCTCGCTTTTTACATAACCTATACTTAAAGAGTTGAAAAACGCGAGGTATTTCGCGGCAAAAGAGCGCGGTTCGTCGGACGCGGCGCGTAAAATCAGCCTCGATTGTCCGTTTGACGCAACCGAACGCGCGTTCTTTGCCGACGCTGGAATAACGGCGCGCGCGATAACGACGCTAGGAACGCGGATCGTCATACCCGCTCAAAGCGGTTTTCGCCCGCAATCGCGAAGGAAAGCGGCAATCCATCTCTCTCTCGCTTTCGGCGTATCTGGCGCGATCGGCGCGCAAATTAATGCGCTCGCTCGCAAGCGGTTGCGCCGCGAACCAAAACCGATTATTTCAGCGCAATCGCGCGGCGTTTGGTCAAGATAATTTTGACGCGAAACGCCGATCGCGAAAGCGGCGACTATGTTATTCGCGAAACGCCGCCGTCCTTGCGGATTAGATCGAACTTAAGCTCCCTAAAGCGACGCGCGAAGTTTTGTTATGATCGCAAAAATCAAACAAAGGCTCGAATATGATTAAAACGCTTAGGCTTGGGACAAGCGATCTGATCGTCCCCAACGTATGCCTTGGCACGATGACTTTTGCCTCTCAAACCGACGAGGCGGACGCGCATAGCCAGCTTGATTACGCCGCGCAAAACGGCGTAAACTTTATCGATACGGCGGAGATGTATCCCGTGCCGCCCGACGAAAAAACCTTTAACGAAACCGAAAAGATCGTGGGGCGGTGGCTCAGACGCAAACGGCGCGATAGCGTAACGATCGCGACCAAAATCGCTGGCGCGGGGCGCGGAATGGAGTATTTGCGCGGCGGCAAGCCCTTGCGCGTAAATCGCGAACAGATTCGCGCGGCGCTAGAAGGCTCGCTTAAACGGCTACAGACCGATTATGTCGATTTATATCAGATTCATTGGCCGGATCGCAATCAACCGATGTTTGGGCAATGGCGTTTCGATCCCGCCGCCGAGCGCGAAACGACTCCGATCGAAGAGCAGCTAGAAGCGCTTGACGAACTTGTTAAGGAGGGCAAAATCAGGGCGATCGGCGTGTCAAACGAGCATCCGTGGGGCGTTATGGAGTTTACGCGAATCGCCAAAGCGAACAACCTGCCTTATATCGCCTCCACGCAAAACGCCTACAACCTGTTGAATCGCAAGTTTGAATACGGCTTGGACGAGGCGTGTTGGCGCGAGTCGGTGGGGCTTTTAGCCTATTCGCCGCTTGCGTTCGGACATTTAAGCGCGAAATATCTGGATAATCCGCAGGCAAAAGGACGCATAACGATTTTCGCGGATAGAGGTTACGGCGAGCGCTACGAGCGTCCCGCCGTGCAAAGCGCCGTGAGAGCCTATGCCGATTTAGCGCGGTCAAACGGTTTAACGCCGACGCGTTTGGCGCTGTTTTTTGTCGTAAGCCGACCTTTTGTATCCTCTACCATTTTGGGCGCGTCTAGCTTGGCGCAACTAAAGGAGGATATAAGCGCGTGCGCCGAGCCGATCGAAGGCGAGTTGGCTAAACGGCTTTTAAGCGAGATCGATCGGATTCATCTAACGCATTCCAACCCCGCGCCGTAAGCCGCGTCTAGCTTGGCGCGGTTAAAGAAAGCAAACGCCCGTTTTAGCGTAAATCGACGGATCAACGTCTCGCGCGCGATATTTGCCGCAAAAATAGGTTACGCGTCGATTGGCGTAGGTTATTAGCTTTTTGGAGCGCTCGACGGTATAGTTTCGGGCGCCACGCGGAGGAGTTGCTTTAGGCGTTCTGGTTTTTGGTAGATTTCTATCGCTAAAGCAATTAAATACTTTTCTCCGTCGTTAAGCTCCTCGACGATAAACCTAAACTTAACGCCGTTTTTTCTAAATCGTAACCGTAGCGAGCGCCGTTTGCCGTTTCGCTAAAACTATCGGTTTCGGATAACGTCGCCTATCTCTAGCGTCTTTCGCGGCGTTAAACCGCCGGTAGCGTCAATCCCGCCGTTTTCATACTCCCACGCGATTAGATCCGCTCTTAACTCCGTTTGCGCCGCTTCGCCTAAATACGCCTCCCTAACTAACCTCTGCTCGTCGGTTAGCGTAGCGGGTCGTCGCTAGATCGTCTTTTACTCTCTTTGCGCGATCCGCTCTTGGCGTTTTAGTTTTCGCGCCGTTAAGCTGTCGGCTAAACGATCAGCCGCGCCGTTTTTTTGGCAAGCCAATCTCGCGCCGCCCTAATTCGCGATTTTTGCCCGATAAAGCCGTTTTTCGCGTTGCGCCGCAATCGAAAGCGATCGGTTTATATCGCCTTAGCCAAGATTCTTGACAGACGCGCCCCAAACGCGGCGGGGTCCTTTAGCGTCATGCCGGCGATTAGTTGCGCTTGCTCAAAAATTAAGAAGCTAACGTCGCCAACTAGCGCCTCGTCCTCGATTGCGCCGATCTTTAGGACAATTTCGTGCGACGGGTTCAGTTCCAATATCGGTTTAATATCCGGCTCCGGTATATTGCCCATCGCTTTGAATATTTGCCGCATTTGAACGCTCGGATCGTTTTCGTCCAAAACTAAGCAGGCGGGCGATCCGCTTAATCTCGCGCTTATTTTGACCTCTTTTACCGCGTCGCCGAGCGCTTTCTTGACCTTTTGCGCGATCGGCTCGGCGGCTTTGATCGTCTCCTCGTCGCGCGTTTTGGGCAGATCGTCCTCCGCGCCCGACTTGTTGATTGCTTTAAGCGGCGTTCCCTTGTATTCGCTAATCTGCGACATAACAATCTCGTCGATCTCGTCGTCCATAATCAACACTTCCAGCCCTTCGGCTTTGAAGCTCTCTAAAAGCGGCGAGTTTCTAAGCAGCGATTCGCTTAACCCCGCGATATAGTAGATCGCCTTCTGATCGGCTTTCATTCGCTCTTTATACTCCGAAAGAGCGCTTAAACCGTCGTCTTTGGTAGTTTTGAAGCGAACCAGCTCCAAAAGCTCGTCTCGATTGGCGTAATCGCTATACAGCCCCTCTTTGACGCACCGTCCAAACTCTTTATGGAATTCGGCGTATTTCTCTTTGTCCTCGCTTAGTTTTTTAATTTCGCTTAGAATCTTTTTGACCGACGCGCTTTTAATGTTGGCTAAAATTTTGTTTTGTTGCAAAATCTCTCGGCTGACGTTAAGCGGCAGATCTTCGCTGTCGATTACGCCGCGCACGAAACGCAGATATACGGGCAAAAGCTCTTTGTCGTCGTCGGTGATAAACACGCGCTTGACGTATAGCTTAACGCCCGATCTGTAGTCCATTCTGTAGAGATCGAACGGCGCGTTTTTGGGGATAAAAAACAGCGTCGTATATTCCAGCGCGCCTTCGGCTTGCGTGTGGATTGTCGCTATAGTCTCGCCGCTGTCGTGGCTGATTGTTTTGTAAAACTCCAGATACTCCTCCGGTTTGATGGAGTTTTTCGGGCGTTTCCATAGCGCCGTCGCGCTTCCGATCTGCTCGTTTTTGGGCGTTTTGCCTTTTTCTTTGCCCTTGTCGTCGTATTCGGTTTGTTCGTATTCCAAGAAAATGGGAAAAGGAATATGATTGGAATATTTTTTGATCGCGCTTTCAAGCGTCCAGCGGTTGGCGAACTCTTTGCCGTCCTCTTTCAGATTTAGGCGGATCGTGGCGCCGAAACTTTCGCGCTCCGCCTCCTCGATCGCGTATTCGCCCTTGCCGTCGCTGGTCCATCTATACGCTTTATCCTCTCCAGCCTTTTTGGTCGTAACTTCGATTGTTTCCGCGACCATAAACGCCGAGTAGAAACCCACGCCGAACTGCCCGATCAGATTGGAGTCTTTTTTGCGATCGCCCGTTAGTTTGGAGACGAAACTTTTTGCGCCGCTTTTGGCGATCGTGCCTAAATATTCTACTAAATCAGATTCGTTCATACCAATGCCGTTGTCGCTAATCTCCAGCCACTTGCGATCCGCCGCGTCGAAACGGATTTGAATCTTTGGGTCGAAAGCGATCTCTTTGAAGCTATCGTCGCTAACCGTGAGAAACTTGAGCTTATCCAGCGCGTCGCTCGCGTTGCTAATTAACTCGCGCAGAAAAATCTCGCGGTTGGAATATAGCGAGTGAATCATCAGATCAAGCAGTTGATTGACCTCTGTTTGAAAGGCGTATTTTGACATTGTTTGCTCCCGTCGTCATATTTTTGCGCGAATTATACAGAAAACTTGATAAGAAAGGACTAAAGTTAGCTTAGCAACTTAGCGCTTATATTAAAAGAGCGCTAATACAGCCCTTGCGGTTTGGGGGCGAACTTTACCAATCAAGATTAACGGGCGCGAAGCCGAACGCGCGATTGCGGCGATCGCTTGTTGAAAAACAAAGGGCAAAACTTTGGCGCTCCTTTGATATGCTTACAAAAAAACCCGAAGGAGCCAAAATGCTACGCGGATTAGTCGCGTTTTGCGTCGCTTTCGCCGCGCTCTGCGCGCGAACGCCCATTGATTTTACCACGCTTAAACAGAGTTTTATCCAGCGCGTTACGAACGAGCAAAACCAAACGATTACTTTTAGCGGCGCCGTTTGGCTAAAACAGCCCAACTTGGTTAGATACGACTACGTAAAACCTCAAAAAAAGACGGTTACGGCTAGGGGCGATCGGATTTTGATCCTTGAACCCGATCTAGAGCAGGCGACGCGGTTTACAAGCGAGATCGCGCTTAATATCATCGATCTGTGGAGGCAAAGTTACGCGGTAGGCGAAGGCAAACGCGAAGCGATTATCAAAAATCAAAAGATCGCGATTGAACACGAAGGCGCGAACATAACAAAGGTTTACTATACGGACGATCTGGATAATTTTGTGGAGATTATGCTAAGCGATCCCGAGCGCGACAAGCCGATCGACGACGGGTTTTTCACCCCCGCGATACCTAACGGCTGGGATATTATCTCTCAATAAGGTTTTGGCGAGTTGCGCGTCAGCGTTTATTATGGCGATCTGGATAATTTTGTGGAGATTATGCTAAGCGATCCCGAGCGCGACAAGCCGATCGACGACGGGTTTTTCACCCCCGCGAACGGCTGGGATATTATCTCTCAATAAGGTTTTGACGAGTTGCGCGTCAGCGTTTATTACGGCGATCGGGATAA
>JAIRNH010000009.1 GCA_031258155.1 Helicobacteraceae bacterium
TTTGATCGCCAGATCGCGGATGGCGTGCTCCTCGATTGTCTCCTTAAACAGCGCGATCGCCTCGTCGTCGGGGATAAACAGCTCGCCTATCGCGCGTCTGCCTTTGTAGCCCGTGTGGTTGCACTCGGGGCAACCCGTCGCTTTGTAGATTTTAACGCCGCGTTTTAAACCAAACTCCGTCTCGTAACTTTCGGCGAGATCGTCCTCCGTTTTGCACTTTTCGCATAGCTTGCGCACAAGCCTCTGCGCCAACACGCCCAGTAGCGACGAGCTGACCAAAAACCGCTCCACGCCCATATCGACAAGCCGCGTAATCGCGCCCGTAGAGGTGTTGGTGTGTAGCGTAGAGAAAACAAGGTGTCCCGTAAGCGCGGCTTGAATGGCGATCGCCGCCGTTTCGCTGTCGCGTATTTCTCCGATCATCACCACGTCGGGGTCTTGGCGCAAAATCGATCTAAGCCCCGCCGCGAAGGTTAAGCCCACTTTCGGATTGGCTTGCACCTGATTGATATTGTCCGCCTTATACTCTACGGGGTCTTCGACGGTGATCACGTTTTTATGCGGCGTGGCGACCTGCTGCAAAAAGCTGTGTAGCGTGGTGGATTTGCCGCTTCCCGTCGGACCCGTAACGAGAATAATCCCGTGCGAATGCTCCAGCAAGCCGCTTAGCCTAGCGATTAACTTTGGCTCGAATCCAAGCTCCAGCAGGCGAGGAATCTCCGCGCTCTCCATCAAAATCCGCATAACCACCCGCTCGCCGTAGTAGGTTGGCAAAATCGAAACGCGAATATCCAGCGTTCTGCGGGCGATATTTACCTGCGTGCGTCCGTCTTGCGCCACGCGTTTTTCGGATATGTCGAGGTTGCTTATAACCTTTATGCGGCTGATCACTAGATTGATAATACGCAAATCCAGATCGACGTATTTGACCAACGCGCCGTCGATTCTAAAGCGCACCTCGCCTTTGCGCTCGTGCGCCTCGATATGAATGTCGCTCGCGCCCTTTTTGATCGCCTGATAAAACAGCGCGTTGACAAAACGAATGATCGGCGCGGCTTCCTCGCTGCTTAGCAGATCGGCTTTGTTGCGAAGAAACTCCGCTAGGCTAAAGCCCTCCTCCTCTTCGGCTACCTCGTTTATACGATCGTCCGCGCCGCCGATGTCGCTTAACTCTCTGTCGGTGCGTTGCTCTAAAAAGCGGTTATAGAGCCGATCGAAACTATCTTGATCGAGCAGATAGATCGGCGCGTCGATCGCGTATTTGCTAAGAAAACCAAGCGATTCGGCGAGATAGGATTCGCCAAGGCAGACGGCGATCTCCTCTTTAACTTTGGCGAATAACACATAGTATTTCAGCGCCAGCGCGGAGTCGATCCCCTCAAATTGCGACGGTTCTAACCCGTGATGGCTTAATTTTTGAAACTCAACGTTTGCGGCGTTCATCGGCTCGCTTGATTATCTCTTTGGCGTATTGCATACGCAACGCCTCAAGGCGGCTAAGCCGAACTCTCAGCGCCGATAGATCCTCGCTCTTTTCCACGATATAGGGCGTTACGATCACCACGAGGCTGGTCTTATTCACGCCCTCCTGTTTGTTGCGAAAAAGGTTGCCCGCGAAAGGGATAGACGAGAGGATCGGCACGCGGGTTTCCGTGTCGATCTCCTCGCTTTTGATCAACCCGCCTAAGATAACGGGTTCGCCGTCGCTGACGATAGCGTTAGTCGATACGCGCCGTTTGGTGGTGGTCGGTTGCGCGCTACCGTCCACTCCCACGATCCCCTCTAGCTGCGCCTCGATCGTCAGCGCCACTTTTTTGTTGGTCGAAAGGCGCGGTTTGACTTTGAGCGTCAAACCTATGTCTTGACGGGCGTAGTTCCTAGTTGGTATGCCCGCGCTCGTGGTGGTCTCCGAAGTAAGAATCGATCGCGTTTCGCCGACGTAAATCGTCGATTCCTTATTATTTACGCACAGGATCGACGGCTCGGAAAGCACCTCCGCCGCTTGACGGCTTGTCAACAGGTTCAGCCCCACGCCCACCGCTAACGCCGTAGCGCTTTCCACCTTGATATTGCCGTTGGCGTCGGTTTTTTGCAGCTGGCTTAAGATCGCGCCGCTAACCGTTGACGGAACGCTACCCGTAAGCGCCGCGCCAAGCGTATAGATGCCGTTGCCGCCCACCGCCGCGCCGTCAACGCCGTAGGTAAGCCCGATCTGATCGGCTAAATTGTCGCTAATCTCTACGATCGTCGCTTGAACATAGACCTGCTGGCGCGGCACGTCGAGGGATTTCACCAGCGCTTTGATCGTAGCGATCTCTTCCGGCATTCCGACGAGGATCAGCACGTTCATCTCCTCGTCCGCGCTAATCGTCGGTTTTACTCTCGGATCGGCCGGCGAGGAAGGAGCGACGGTTTTATCCGCGATTCCGGACAAAATTTTCACAAGCGAACTCGCCTCCGAATTTTGCAAGAAGATCACCTCCGAGGAGGGCGCGGCGTAGTTGTTCTCTACGTCTAGGCGCGCAACCAACGATTTGATCGTCTTGATATGATGCGCCCTGCCCGTAACCACGATTGCGTTGGAGGCGTCGTCTTTAAGAATCTGCACCTCGTTGTCGATCACGCGCGGATTTACCGCCCCCTTCATAATCTGTTGCAAAGAGGTTACAATCGAGGCGGCTTTGATATTTTTAAGCGGGATAAACTCGACGCTCACGGCGCGCTTATCGACAAGCTCGCCAATCACCTGCCGAACGGTGTTGATATTGGACGGATAGTCGCTGATAACCATCGAGTTGGACTCGCGCATCGTAACGAGCTTCGCCGCCGGAGAGAGCAGATGACGAATTTTCTGAACGATAATATCGACGTTCTCCTCCTCTATGCGAATCGTCTGCGTAACCATCAGCGAGCCGCGCGCGATTCCGCTTACGACGGGAATGTTCTCCTGCGCGGCTTCCGCGAGGCGCGTAACCTTGTAGTAGCTGCCCTCTTCGACGAGCGTCAAACCGCGAGTGGCTAACACGCTAAGCGCGAGCTGCAAAATATCGTCTTTATAAACCGAGGTGGCGCTTACAAAATCCACGTTGCCCGACACGCGCTGCGTAAGCAGAAGATTTTTGCCCATAATTCGAGAGGTCATTTTAAGAAACTCTTCGATCGGCAGATCGGTAAAGTTGATTTCCACCGTTTGCTTATCTTGCGCGTTCGCGGCGAAGCAGAGGCAAAACAGCGCTAAAAGGACGCTAACGAATCTCATAAGCAAGCTCTCTAACCTGATTGTTTCTGATGATCGTAAGACGGAAGCTATCCATCTCGTCGATCTTGGCGTAAAGGCGCAAAGCGGCGGCAAAGCCGTCAAGCTCCACGCCGTTCGCGCTTTTCAAAACGTCGCCCGCCTGCAAACCAAGCTCGCTAAAAACGGAGTTTTTTGCCACGAAAGTTACGCGAAACTCTTTGAATTTGCCGTTTTCGTTGATCGGCGCGATACCTATATTGTCCCATATCAGGCGCGGATTCTGACGGTATCTAGCCAATTCGTCGCGCTCTACCAACCGTTTCTGTTGTTTCGCGTCGATAGCTCCGCTTTGCGATTGCGGCGCGGAGATCAGGCGCGCCTCTCTTGTCTGCTCGTCTAAAGAGAGTTCGTAATTAACGCCGTCTTTCGCGAAAACCGCTTTTTTCGATTCAAGCGCGCTAAGCGTATAACCGCGCAACGTCTCTCCTATGCCTACGAAAACGAGTTTCGTTCCTTCGTCGATCACCACAAAACCATTTTTGTCGTTTTCCGAGTAGATCGCCTTTAGTTTTACTCCCGTCAACGTCGCCGCGCCCGACGAAGCGTCTCCTTGCCGACTTTGCGGGGAGATCGCGTCGCTTAAGCCCAAAGCGCGTTCTAGCGGATAAGATTGAACAAAATTAAACGGCGCGGTAAACGCTTTTTCAATCGAGCTGCCGGGCAGAAAAAGCCTCGCGATCGCCGCGGCGAGCATTAAAGAGGCGCAAAGAAAACCAAACGCGGCGAAACGTATCTGCCACGCGGGAGATAGCCTGTCAAAAATCGCGCTCATAGACGAATCCTTCCGAGGTTTTCTCTAACCTAGCAAAAATCTGTCCATATTTTTGTTGAGTTTCCGACGGGACGTTAATTAAGAGATAGATTTTGCGATCGAATAGGTCAATCCAGCCCGTAGCCGCGCCTATTGCGCCTTCGGCGCTCAAAAAAAACTTATGGGGAGCGAAGATTGTATGGCGCGCTTTCAAAAAATCTACCCGCGCGGGCGCTATAGCGGCGAGCGTATCGGAAAGCTCGAATGAATCGACGGATAATTCGTTGTAAAAGATCGTCGTAATCAGCGTGGTTCGCGCGTTTTCGGCTATAGCCGTCCGATCATAGTAGAGCGTCCCGCCCTTTAGCGACAACGCCCAACCATAATCGCTCGCGTCCTCTCCCGACACAAACGCGCCGATCTGCTCCATATAACGTTCCGCCAGATAGTAAAGCTCTTTTTTCGGCAAGAAAAAGACGATCGCTTCCAGCGCCACGACGATCCATATTAGAGCGGCTACAATTTTTTTTACCACGCGATCTCCAGATATACGTCCGCGCCCTGATCGCTTTTGCGCTCGACGGTAAAGGTTTTGATCTGAATCGGCGACTCAAACAGCGCGCGCGTTAAACGGCTAAGCGCCTGAGCGTCGAGGTCTTTGTATTCCGCTTTGATACCCTGCGCGCTTTGTTGCGCGATCCCGCGTTGCTTGAAAATATCCTCGCCAAAAAGCGCCTGCGCGCGCGATCTTGCCGCCTGATTGCCCTCCCACTCCGAACGTAGCCGCGTTATCCGCTCCGCGAACGCGGCGACGTTATCGCGCTCTAGGCTCGCCTCGTTTAACGCGCTCGCGGCGCCGAAGCGCCAGATAAGCAGTATCAGCGTGATCGCTAACAGCGCCAATAAGATCCGCCAGAGCTTGATCGCTACCATTTAATCGCCGCCGACACTCGATTGTTTTGCTCTACGGCTTCCGCTTCGGGCAGAGCGGTTTTAAGCCGCTCGATAATGGTTTGCGCGCTGATCGCGTCCGAAGGCGCGAGACGAGCCGTGATCGTCCGTCCGTCTATATCCAGCTTTTCTAACCGCGCCGACGGAACGAAAGTAAGCAGTTTGCTAAGCGTTTGCCTAAGCCCTCGCTGCGCGGAGGCGATCTGCGTTAAACGCCGCTCCACGCTCTCAAGCTGAATTTGCGTCGCGGGCAGTTTTTCGCGCGTTAAAATATCCTCCCGATCGCGCTCGGCGGCGCTAGCGGCGGTTGAAAGCCTAAAAATATCGACCGCCAGCGCGACGATAACGATAAGTAAAAACGAGGCGGCAAGTCTAAAATGTTTGAATGAGACGTCGCTCGATTCGCGCGATCGAACGGGCGCGAAACTCGGCGCGCTTAAAACGCGCGGCGTTGGATCGAACTCTTTGACCTCCGCGGCGAGCTTGATCGGCAACGCGACCCACGCTCCGTTTACAAAACTTAGCGCCGTATTTTGCGAAAGCCTGATCGGCGAATCGGCGGGATCAAGCGCGCTTTGCGCGAAATATACTCGCGCGATCTGAAGCGTATCCAGCCCCTGCTCGATCAATCTTTGCGTCGTCGCGCCGAGATCGCAGGCGATAAACCCCCAGCCGTTCTCCTCGCGAAAAGCGTAGTAGCTATACGAACCCTCCGGAATCCAGCCAAAGAACAACGAAGCGGCGAAACGTTTGGCTAAACGGCGGCTTTTAAAAGGAGCGTCCGAATGTTTATACCAGTAATAAGCGGGCGACAACACTACGCCGACCTTGTTTTGCGGATCGAAAAATCGTATATCGGGGTGCGCCGGAACGAGCGGAACTTTGGACGAATCGAACAACGCTTTTACGCGCTCCGCAAGACGCTCTTTTGTCGGCGCTAGTTTTGCGAAAACGCCTAAAGAGGGCTTTACAAAAAAAACGGGGCGACGCGCCGAAGGAGCGGCTTTTTCAGGCTTCGCCGCGACGGGCGCGCGATCCTTTTTAGTCGAAACCGTTACGAACGAAACGGGCGACGCGCCGATTATCAGCATAACCGCGCCCGCGCCGAAAAACAGAGCGCACAACGCGCGATCGGAAGCGAAAAACAGCCCCGCCATAAACGCGCCGCACGCGCCGCCCAAAGCGACGGGGACGAGTTTGCGCGTTTGCGAAAACGCTCGCGCCAAAAAGAAGATCCACGCGATCGCGTAAACGACGATCGCTCCGAGCGGAACGCCGAAAAGTCGTCTGTCTAGTCCGTATTCCAGCGCCGCCGCCGCGTTGATCGCGTATGGGCTAAGACTAAGCAAAACGATAAAAAACAGCGCGATCGAAAGACATAAAAGCCGCAAAATCCCCGCCGCCGACCAGAACGCGCGTTCTCGCGGCGCGAGCGTTATCGCCGCGATAATCGGGATCAGACGCCAGCTTAACGCCTTTATACACTCTAGCGCCGTATCCCCCATCTTAGCGCCGACTAGCAGCCAAAATATGGCGAAACTAAACAGCGCGGTATGCGCTATCGCCGATCGACCCAAAATAGCGCCGAAAATAGAGGCGATCGCAAGCGCCAGAGCCGCGCAAAAAATCGCGAATTCGGGATCAATCGACAGAATGCCCAGCGTTTTGGAGTAGGCGAGAGCCGCGCTTAAAAAAGCAATTAAAAGAGGCGGAATAAACGATATAAATATCTGCTTTAGCGCGATCAACGAAATCCTTCCGAATGAAAACCGGCATAGCGCGTATGACTTGTTCGGATTTTAGCCAAAAGCCCCTCAATTCGCGCGGGCGCTTAACGGACGCGCGCGCGTAATTCCGATAAACTAGATTTGCGCGTCGCGCCGTTTTGCGTTAATCGTTTTCAAACGCGCGGCGGCGGTTTTACGACGTCGGGTTTGCCATAAACGCGCCTAACGATTGGCGTTGCGTTTTTATGCGATTTTGAAATCGCTCGATAATTTTGGAATTAGCGCGAAAGCAAGCCGTTTAATCGCGCGACGGCGATCTTTGGTTTGTATCTGGGAGATTGAACGCGCGCGAAATGGACAAACGAGCAGTCAAAATCGGATATAATTCGCGCTTTCTCGTTGATCTTGGAGGGGGCTATTTGGCGATGGGCGCTAAGTTGCGGCGGTTTTTGTTTGCGGCGCTGACGACGTTTTGCGCCGCTTTCGCGGAGGACGATTTTTTGGGCGCTAAATGCGAAAAATTCGATCATAGCGAGAATAGATCGGCTCGCGCGCCTAACTACGTCTGCCTCTATCCGCACCAAAAAGCGATCGAGGCGTATCAAAGTTTCAGAAACGAGATCATATCTCAATACCCCGACGACGAGGGTTACAAAAATCTGCGAGTCGAGCTTGCGGCGGGCGAGAATCTGCTTGATCGAATCGGCGGCGAGACTCTGATCGGTTACTATTGGAAAAGCGAAAAAGAGTTAAGCGTCAGCATTGAATACAGCGATAAAAACAAAGGGCTTGATTTCACGCAAAACGATGGCGGGACAGAGCTAAAGTATTATCTTTATCGATAATTTAAGGAATGGTTATGACGCGAATTACGCATCTATTATTGGCGCTTGCCGCGACGGCGTTCGCGAGCGCGGAAGGCAGAGTCGTCTCCGTCGAGCGAAACGAAGCGCTGATCGCCGTAAAAGGCGCGAAAGCGGGTATGAGCGCGATTATTATTTATGAATACGACGGGGGCGAAACAATCGCCGCCAAATGCGCGGCGATAAGCGCCGACGACGCTTCGGCGCGGTTAAGGTGCGAGCCTTTTACGCTTTACGATCAAGACTCGACTCCAACGCTTACGTTGCCTATTCGCAAAGGCGACAAAGCGATTTTTGCTCCGCTTGGGCAGAGCGCGATCGTGATCGCGCCAAACGTGGATCGTCTGGTTAGGGCGCAATCAAGACGGCTCGATCTAGACTATATCCACCCCGATCTGTTTGCTCATCAACTTGCTAAGGACGATAAAACCAGTCCGAACGCGCAAGATTTTCGCGATTTTTGCGATCGCTATCTTGTAGGGACGATCGTTTTTGCTTTGAACGACGGCGATTATATAGTCGATTGTCAAACGCTTGCGGCGCTTGAGATTTCGCCGGTGCGCGCGCAAACTTCGCAATCGGTCTTTCCGTTTTTTAACCGATTGGGGATAAAAAGCGATCGAGCGGAGGCTTTTGACGCATACTACAAACGGCTTATATCTAAGGAGTTTTGATGATCTCAAAACATCATTTCGACGCGTTTGCGCGAATCGTCGGCAACGATAACTGCTATATGGATCAACCGCATCTTCAAGCCTACTCCTACGACGCCACTCGACAGACCTTTCCGCCCGATATGGTAATTTTTCCGCGAGACGAAAACGACGTGCGGGCTGTTTTGAGTTACGCCAATCAAAACAAAATCCCAATCGTGCCGCGCGGCGCGGGAAGCGGTTTTACGGGCGGGTCGCTTAGCGTGGAGGGCGGCGCGGTTCTCGCGCTTGAAAAACACATGAACAAAATTCTAGAGATTGATCTAGACAATATGTTGGCGCGCGTCCAGCCCGCCGCGATCAACAAGGACGTTCAAAATGCCGTCGAAGCGCAAGGGCTGTTTTATCCGCCGGATCCAGCCAGCCAAGATTACAGCACGATCGGCGGCAACGTGAGCGAAAACGCGGGCGGGATGCGCGCCGCCAAATACGGCATAACAAAAAATTTCGTATTGGCGCTTAGAGCCGTATTGCCAAACGGCGAGCTGATCCGCGCAGGCAAAAAGACCATTAAAGACGTGGCGGGCTACAACGTTACGGGGCTTTTAATCGCCTCGGAAGGCACGCTAGGAGTTATTACGGAGATCACGCTAAAGCTGTTGCCAAAACCTAAATTAACGCTGACGGCTATGGGAATTTTTTCAAGCGTAGAAACGGCGATGAGCGCCACTTATAAATCGTTTATAAACGGCGTAACGCCCGTGGCGATGGAGTTCTTAGATAATCTGACGATTAGGGCGGTGGAAAGCGCGTATAAAAAAGGATTGCCGATTAACGCGGGCGCGTTGTTGATAACGGAGGTTGACGGCAATATAGAAGCGGATATTTTATGGCAGATGGAAACGATCGAGCGGGTATTTAAAGAAAACGGTTGTTCCGCTTTTTTTGTCGCAAAGAACGAGACGGAACGCGACGCAATATGGTTTGCCCGCAGAAACGCCAGCCAGAGCCTAAAAATTTATGGTCCCACCAAGCTAAACGAAGATATAACCGTGCCGCGAAGCGCGTTGCCCGAACTACTAAAACGCATAGCGCTAATCGGCGAAAAATACGATCATCAGATTCCGTGTTTTGGGCATACGGGCGACGGAAACGTGCATGTCAATGTGATGACCAATAGACAAGACGCGGTGCGTTATCATAACGCGGAAAAGGCGATACGGGATATTTTCGAGACGGCGATCGATCTTGAAGGAACGCTTAGCGGCGAGCATGGGATCGGCGTTAGCAAAGCGCCGTTTATGAGCATGGCGTTTAGCCAAAGCGAGATGAATCTGTTTAGAACTCTTAAAAAAGCGCTCGATCCAAACAATATACTAAATCCGGGTAAAATGGGGCTGTAAATGAGCGCGGAAACGATTGTGAGATGGATCGCCGCCGCAATCGTTTTGATTATTTTTTATCGCGTGGTTATTAGCCCGTTTATCGCTAAGGCGTTAGAGTTAAAAACCGAGAAAACTATAGAAGAAAAAAAGCGAATCTCTTTCGATGAAAACGAATTGGAACTTACGGATAATAGCGACGCGCTTCACAGGCGCGTCGAACAATCGCTAAAACTTAGCGAAGCCGATCGGATCGAGCGGTTAAAACACGACGTTTTACGCGATAAACTCCGCAAAATAACCGAAGATACCCCGCGCGAAAGCTCTCGCGCGATCTTAGAGCTATTAAAAGGCGAAAAAGCCTAACGCGAACGTTGAACGCGCTTGCGCCAAATAGTTAAGCCGCCCGTCTTTGCGCTCGGCGCGGACAAAAGCGCGCTTTCAGCCCGCCCTCTCCCCCGTCATACTCGCGCGAAGCAAGCGCGGGCGCGCTTCGTAATCTAAAACGGGTATCCAAATACGCGCAATTTTCACTAGATCGCCGTTCAATTCTATCGTCATGCCCGCGCGCGTTATTCCCGCATAGGCGAGAATACAAACGCGCGCTAGGTTGATCGCCAGCTTCCCGTCATGCCCGCGCAACGGGTATCCATCCCCATTAGACTTAACAAAATGTGAGAACCCACAACAACAATCATAAAAGATGGATACCCGCATTCCTCCGCAATTACGGGCGGAACCGCCCTATCGCTCCGCGCGGGTATGATGGGAGGGCGGCGCGAGCGGCAATAGTCGCGGAGAGCGTATAACGAAGCAAAGAAAGCGGCTTTAGCGTCGCATAAAACGCTACTTTTTTACGATAAAGCTATTTATAGACGGCAAGCGCGAAAGAGCGCGCCGAGTCTCTTTAATAACCTCACACTTGTCAATCTTTTAGCGTTCTTGTAATATTTATAGTCCAGCTAACGCATATCTCATAAGGATCGTTTGCTCGTTCCCTTGCGAATCGCTTTTGCGCCGCGGGAGCTTTGCTTCAAAAAAATGAGGGGCGAAGCGAGACCGACAACGAATGGGCAAACAAAAGCGGCGGTTATATTGCGGCGGGCGCTAGTAACTCTGACGACAAGATTGTAGCGAGAAACTATGGCGGCATATTGGATTGCAAAACTAAAACGAAGCGCTAAGCGCCGCAACGTTTCTATAAAACCAATAGGACAAACCGCCGTTTTAAACTAGGCGTCGCCTTTATAAAAATATGCCGCATAGTCATAGCGAATTTAGGGCGTTTGCGCGTCTTGCTCCTCCGAAAAAACGGGACGTTCAAATGTTACGGCAAAATGATTCCGTCGATCCTCTCCCAAGCCCATCTCTCCCGCGTAGTTCCATCCGCAAACGGCTATCGCGCCTTTATCGTTCAGAACGACGCTGTGATCCGAA
This sequence comes from Helicobacteraceae bacterium, assembly GCA_031258155.1. NCBI lineage: Bacteria > Pseudomonadati > Campylobacterota > Epsilonproteobacteria > Campylobacterales > Helicobacteraceae > Helicobacteraceae bacterium. The sequence goes on from JAIRNH010000009.1 coordinate 11,063, forward strand.
CCCGCGGCGACGGCGACTATCTTTTCGCCGTTTAAGCTATTGATCTCGACGAAGGCTTGCCGATCGCCGCGATCGCCTAAGCCAAGCGCGCCGCTCCCGTTAAATCCCGCTCCCCAGACCTTTCCTCTATCGTCGATCGCGATCGTATGAAAACCGCCCGCGCCGATCGCTACGATCTTTTTGCCGCGCAGAGCGTCTATTTCAACGAAAGATAGACGTTTGGTCTTATCGCCCAGACCAAGCTGTCCATGAACGCTCCAGCCAGCCGCATACGCCTTGCCCTCCGCGTCGATCGCCACGCTGTGATAATCGCCCGCGCCGATCGCTACGATCTTTTTGCCCTCCAAAGAGCCGACGCGCGCGAATTTCGCCCTATATTTAGCGTCCCCCAAGCCTAGCTGTCCGTGTCCGTTCCAGCCGCTTGCCCACGCCGCGCCCGTTTCGTCGATAACAAAAGAGTGATCGTATCCCGTCGCGATCGCGGCGATCTTAATATTCTTAAACGCCGCGACTTGAACAAATCTATCGCGATCTTTCGCGTCGCCTAATCCAAGTTGCCCGAAGTTATTAAGTCCGGCGGCAAACACTCTGCCTTCGTCGTCCAGCGCAAGCGCGTGATTTACGCCCGCCGAAACGGCGAGGATTCGCCTATTTGCGAGATTTACCGCCCGAACGAACGAGTTTTTATTTTTCGCGTCTTTAGCGCCTAGCTGTCCAAAGTTGTTAAGCCCCGCCGCCCACAACGCGCCCGCGTCATCGACGGCGAAAGTGTTACCGTAGCCCGCGGCGATCGCTACGATCTTTTTGCCAGCTAGAGTTTTGGCGCGCGCGAATGTCGCCCGACTAAACTCGTCGCCAAGCCCAAGTTGCCCGTATTTATTCAAACCCGCGACCCATACGCCGCCCTCGTCGTCTAGCGCTACGCTGTGATCGGCGCTAGCGGCGATCTTGGCTATGATCGCGTAACGCTCGGTTTCAAAGCCGTTTATCGGATTTCCTCGCGTCGCGCAACCTCCCGCCGCAAGCGAAACGAAAAGCGCCGCTAATATAAAAATAGTAAGCCGCGAAACATTTTTTGATAGAAAATAGCAAGATCGCATTTCGCGTTCCTTTGGTTCTGCTCTAAGAGCCAGATTGTATCTAAAGCCTACGATCGGCGGCTTTACAACCTCCAATCAATCGGCGCTACGCCATGCTCGGCAAGATAGCGGTTTGCTTGCGAGAAGTGTTTGCAACTAAAAAAGCCGCGATAAGCCGAAAGAGGCGAAGGGTGAGGCGCGGTTAAAATCAGATGTTTTTGGCGATCGATTAACGCCTGTTTTCTAATGGCGTAGCTTCCCCATAGCATAAAAACTAGATTTTGCCTATCGCGGTTTAGCGCGTCGATCGCCGCGTCGGTAAAGCTCTCCCAACCTTTACTCTGGTGCGATCCCGCGCGATTTGCCTCTACGGTTAGCGTCGCGTTTAGGAGCAAGACGCCGTTTTGCGCCCAAGCCGTTAGATTGCCGTGATTTGGCGGGTCTATTCCTAGATCGTCCTTTAGCTCTTGGTAGATATTGATTAAACTTGGCGGGATAGCCACGCCGTAGCGCACGGAAAACGCCAATCCGTGCGCCTGATTTACGCCGTGATAGGGGTCTTGCCCTAAGATCACCGCTTTTACGCTCTCAAACGGCGTTAGCTCAAACGCTTTGAACCACTCCGAAGGGCGAGGATAGATTGTCGTTCGTTGTTTTTCGGCGACCAGAAATTCGCGTAGCGATCTCATATACGAGCGTTCAAACTCGCCGCCAATCCTGTTATTCCAATTCTCTTCAAGCGCCATTTTACCCTCGCGGTTTTATGATTTTGGTTATAGTAGCGCCAAACGTTTAAGAAGGCGCTCTTTGGAAGATTTATCGGCGATGATCGACGCGAACCAAAATCGTTTGCGCGAGGGGATTCGCGTCGTCGAGGATATATGCCGTTTTGTGCTAAAGGACGGCGAATCGGCGCGGAGATTAAAAAGTTTGAGGGCGCAAGTTAGAATTGACTCAAGCGAGGCTCTGCTTGCCAAGCGCGATAGCGCGGGCGACGTTTTGCGTCCAAGCGCGCCGAGCGAAAGCGAGCGTGACGGGCTAAAGGGCATGGCGATCGCCAACTTCAAACGCGCTCAAGAAGCCGCTAGAGTTTTAGAAGAAGCGTTAAAGATCGTTATGATAAACGACGCTGAAACTTACAAAAATATCCGCTACGAACTATACGCGCTAGAAAAAACGGTTATATCGGCGCTTTAACAAAACCTTCCGCGTAATTGATAGGTAGCAATGGATAGCTGTCTATTTGCGGCGATAATAATTAACGTAGGCTTTGCGCAATAGCGCTAGTTAATTGAAATATTTACGCAGGTTAATAGCTATATAACTTTCAAATAATCAGCTATAGCTATATTGACTGACCAAATTTATGGAAGGAGTTAATTATGCGAGTAAAAACGCGATTGATCTTAATGGTAGCGACGGGCATAGCGGGAGTTTTGATTACTTTTATTATAGGTTATGTTACTTCAAACCGCGACGAATACGCGCTGAGAGATATATACGAAAATCGTTTGGAATCGATCAAGCTGATGATGGAGCTAGAAATATCGTTTAGCGAGATGATCAAGCGCGATTATCAGATTATGGCGTTAAGTTTGCTTTCCGATAAAGAGCAGACGCTTGAAGTTCCAAAATCGTTCGCAGCCCATTCGTTGGAGTTTAAGCGCGCGCCCGAAATATTGAAAAAGTATAGCGCCATAGAAATGTCGCCCGAAGCCGCGGAAAAGGCGTGGCCTGAGTTTAAAAAGGCGTGGGACGAATGGTATGAGATAGAAACGAGAGCGTCTCAATATATAAGCGCTCGGTTGGCAAACCCAACGCAGGAATCTTTGCACGATATGTATGCGTATTTGATAAAAATTAACGTCGGTAGGCGCGATCTATCTAATAAGTTAGGCGAACTCACAAGCGCGCTTACGGATATCGATCTCAAACAGGCGCAATCGCATTATGAAGAAGCGATATACGACTCGCAAGCAATGATGAATATTCAATTGATAGCGCTTATTTTAATAATAATCGCAATTATGACTTTGGCGTGGTCGATATTCAGATCGGTTGTAGCGCCGATAGCCCGCACGCGCGACTTGGTAGTGCAGATCGAATCGGAGCAAGATCTAGGATTGCGAATGAGTTACGCTTCCAAAGACGAAATTGGCGAAATGGTCGGCGCTTTTAACAAAATGTTGGACAAGATTCAAAGCTCGGTAATCAGCGTTCAAGCGAGCGTCGATCAGGTTAATAAAGAGGTTGATTCGCTAAACGAAGCCGCCGGAGCGGTCGCTCGCGGATCGCAGGCGCAAAGCGCCTCGACCTCGTCCGTAGCCGCGAGCGTCGAGCAGATGACGGTTAGCATTAGCTCCGTGTCCAACAGCGCCTCCGATGCGCAAGCGCTGGCGCAAAACGCGGGCGAAATTAGCGACGAGGGAAGCAAAACAATCGTCAGAACCGCCGACGAGATGCGATCTATGGTGGAGATCGTGGCGCAAACGTCGAGCGTTATTCAGGCTTTGGGCGAGGAATCAAGACAGATCAACGCCGTCGTTCAGGTAATAAAAGACGTAGCCGATCAGACCAATCTACTAGCTCTTAACGCCGCGATCGAAGCGGCTAGAGCGGGCGATCAGGGCAGGGGATTTGCCGTCGTCGCCGACGAAGTGCGCAAACTAGCCGAAAGAACCGCCAAGTCGATCGACGATATTACCGCTAT
>JAIRNH010000010.1 GCA_031258155.1 Helicobacteraceae bacterium
TAACGCCGTCTTTGTCTAATTTTACGATCCAATAGTCGGCGGCGCCAACAGAGCCATGATGTCCGGTTATATCGCCGTCGGTAGAGGCGCTATAGCCCGCGACAATATAGCCGTCGTCGTTTGTCTGCTGGATGGAAGTAGCGACGTCGCCAGCGCTGCCGCCAAGAGTTTTTTTCCACTCAATATCGCCGTTTTCGTCTAACTTTACTATCCAAAAGTCGGAGATGCCGGTATAGCCGCGATGATCGGTTATATCGTCGTCGTTAGAGTAGCTATAACCAGCGATAACATAGCCGTTGTCGCTTGTTTGTTGAATGGAATTAGCGTAGTCAGCGGAGCTACCGCCAAGCGATTTTTGCCATACGATCGAAGGAGGAGACTTTTGCTTATTGTCGTCGTTACCGCCGCCGCCGTAGCAACCCGCTAACAATATTAGAAAGGTTAGGCTAATTACAGAGAGAGAGAGAGAGAGAGAGAGAGAGAGAGAGGAATCTTTTTTTGACCTTCGATAACGGATTAAGGATCGATCCAAACTGAACGAATTGCATTGTAGCGCTCTCCTTTCTTGATGAAATCAAAATTAGCGAATGTTAGATCGTCTCCGCTTAAGTTAGCTTTTCTTGCTCAGCAAAACGCAATGTTGCCCAATAAAACGCGACTTAAGAGCTAAATTGTAAAAGCTGGACTTGAATTGAAATACGGCGTAATGTAGCGTTCGCGCCGTTTGATAAGCCTAGAAACGCCGATTTCAGCAATTAGGGATTTTGCAAGAGAAAGCGGGAGGGGTATTTCCGCTCGCCGAGCGCGAGCGAGTTAGGCTATAGAGCGCGTCAAATTCGGTATCTCGTTGGCGGGAACGGGGCGCGAATATAGAAACCCCTGCAGGAACTCGCATTTAAGCTCCGAGAGATAATCTCGTTGGGCTTTTGTTTCCACGCCTTCGGCGACGATCTCCATCGATAACGAATGCGCTAAAAGCGCGATCGAGCGGACTACGGTAGCCGTATCGTTTTTCTCGCCCATGCCATGCACAAAACTTTTGTCGATTTTAAGCACGTCCACGGGATAGCGCGCGAGATAGCTAAGCGACGAGTAGCCGGTGCCAAAATCGTCGATCGCTATGCGTATGCCTTTTTTGCGCAGTTTTGAGAAAATCTCGATGATCTTTTCGGGATCGTCGGTCATAGAGGATTCGGTTAATTCCAACTCTAAATATTTTGGATCAATTTTCGCGGTTTTTACGACATTTAGAACGTTTTCCATAAATCTCGGATTTTTCAACTGTATCGGCGAAACGTTTACCGCAATGCGGCTGATAGCGACGTTGGCTTCTTGCCATTCGGCAAGTTGTTTGCACGCCGTTCGCAAACACCAAACGCCGATCGTTTCTATATAGCCGATATGCTCGGCGATGGGAATAAAGCGATCCGGTTGCAATAATCCTATAGTCGGATGCCGCCAGCGCACAAGCGCTTCTACGCCGTAAACGCGTCCGGTTTGGCAGTCGATTTGCGGCTGATAATAAAGCGCGAGTTCGTCTCGCTCTACGGCGTATCTGAGCGACGTTTCAAGCTCAAACCGCGCCAGAAAGTCTTTATTGTCGCTATCTCGAAAATACTGAAAATTATTTCGCCCCGCGTTTTTGGCGTTGTATAGCGCGACGTCGGCGTTTTTGAGCAGATCGGAGGCGTTCTCGGCGTCGCTAGGATAGATCGCTATGCCCATGCTAGTCGAGCAAAACACCTCGCGAGAATCAAGCACAAACGGCTTTCCGAAAGCCTGCAAAATCTCTGCGGCTAAACGCTCAATGTAGATCAAATCGTCGATTTCGGGCAACAAAATGGCAAACTCGTCGCCGCCAAAACGGCTTATCGTATCGCCCTCTTTCAAAAACCCTTTTAGCATAGTTCCGACTTTTTTTAGCAACGTATCGCCAGAAATATGCCCAAGCGAGTCGTTCACCGATTTGAAGCGATCGAGGTCTAAATATATAATCGCGAGCATTTTATCCGCTCTATGCGCCTGATAGATAGCGTTTTCAAGACGGTCGTTAAATAACGCTCTGTTGGCTAAACCCGTCAGCGGATCGTAATAGGCGAGGCGGTGAATGCGCTCTTCGGCTTGCTTGCGATCCGATATGTCGTTAAACAGCGCGATATACTGCTCCACCGCTCCGGCATTATTTTTGATGGCGATAATCGAGAGCCATTCCGGAAAAAGTTCGCCGTTTTTCCTACGATTTATGATCTCGCCATACCATTTACCCTCTTTTTTCAGCGCCGCCCACATCTGTCTAAAAAACTCTCTCGTATGCTGTCCCGATCCCAAAATGCTACCGGGCGTGCAACCTAGCGCCTCCTCCTCCGTATATCCGGTAATTGTCGTAAAAGAGGCGTTAACGGAGCGAATGCGCCCGCGAGAATCGGTGATCGTCATAGCTTCCGAAAGATTGTCGAACGCTTTCGCGGCGAGTCTTAACCTAGTTTCGGCTTCGTGTTGCGTCGTAACGTCGCGAAAAGAGGCGACATAGCCGATCCCGCCGTCGATCATAGGCAACGGACCGCCGAGAAAAAGAGCAGGATAGCTGCCGCCGTCCTCTTTTTTCAGCCACGCTTCGCCCATAAAAGGCTGCCGTTTTTCAAACGCCTCCTCAAAAGCGGCGTTTTGAGAGTCGTCGATCAGATTTAACGCCTCGGCTTTTGTTTTGCCGAGCAGGTCCTGCGCCTCTTTCCCAATAAGCGCTTCGGCTTTGCCGTTGATAAAAGTCAGCTCCGATTTATCGTCGAAACTTAAGATGCCTTCGCTTAAATGTTCGTTGATATTATGCAAAAGCCTGTTGCTTTGCGCCAACTCCTCAGCCGTCTGTTGCAACCGCAAGATAATCGCGATCACGGTCATAATCATAAGCAACGAAAAGATCGTTATCAGCTTTCTATAACCGTCGGCTTTCTCCAGCGCGCGTTCGCGAGCAGACAGATAGCTGGCGTAAGCGGCGCTAAGCTCTTCAACAAACTTGTTAAGCGACATATTTTGCATACTTTGCCTAACGGGCGCGTGGTTGGCTAAAATCAGCCCGCCGTGAACAAAAAGCAGCCGCGCTAACGTTCCGTCCTCGCCGTTCCAGTTTTTGGCTTCCGCCTCAAGCCGATTCAGCGCGTTTAACGCTATATCGCGCCGCGCGTTTTGTTGATCGGATATATAAATCAAAACGGCTTGCGCGGCGGAAGCGATAACCGCTCTGTTTTCGCGCGTTCGCGTAGAACCCGCCGCGAGCAGTTGATTGGATAGGTTGATAAAATGATAAATACTGTTGCCAAGCACGGAGTTTTGGCGTTTAAAATCGTCCAGTTCGCTCTCTCTAATCTTCCACTCCTCGCGGGTTTTCGCGAGCAAACCTTTTACGCCTAGACGATCAAACTCCCTCTCCAACCGATCCAGCGTCTCTTCAATCTCAAGCGACGCTCTAGCCAAAGAGTCGTAGTTAAACAACTGCCGATAACGCAAACGCAACATATCCAGATTGATCTCGGCGCTCAGCGCGACGGCGGAGCGAATATCCAACTCCGCTTTATTATCTTCGCCGACGCCTTCGCTTAACAGATAGAGCGCCAGCAGTATCGAGCCAAGCACGCTTGTCAATATCCACGGGAACAAGAAGCGAAGCGTTAATTTGAGTTTCATTCCAACTCTTCTCCGGTTAGCGCGCGCAAAAACAGCGTTATATTTTGCACGTCCTCGGCGGGTAGCGAAACGCCTAATTGGTAATCGCCCATTATAGCCGCCGCGTCGTATAAAGACTCGGCGGAAGCGTCGTGAAAATAGGGCGCGCTCAACGCCGAGTTGCGTAGAACAGGCACCTTAAAAACATAGCGATCCTCGTCGCGTCCGGTAACGTTATAACGTCCAAGATCGGACGATTCAACTTTGCGCGATCCGTCGTAATACTCCTTCACCACGCCGAAGCGCTGAAATAAATTGCCGCCTACGCCTACGCCTTGATGGCAGACCGCGCAACCGTGCCGCACAAAAAGCTCGTAGCCTTTCAACTCGTTTTCCGTAATCGCGGAATTATCGCCAAGCAACCAGCGATCAAAGCGCGACGGCGTAATCAGCGACTTTTCAAATTCGACAATCGCGTCGATCGCGTTCTCTTTAGTCGGCGGCGAACCGTATATCTCCAAAAAAACCTCGCTTAACGCGCGATCGGAGTTTAGCTTTGGCAAAATCTCCTCCCACGAACTAGCCATCTCCAGCGGATTAGTTATCGGTCCGTCTATCTGCTCCGCGAGGTTTCGCGCGCGCCCGTCCCAAAACTGCCTGAACATAAGCGCGGCGTTATATACGCTTGGCGCGTTTATCTCTCCCGTTTTGCCTTCTACGCCGACGGATCGGCTTAGCCCGTCCGTCCCGCCTCTTTCCAGATCATGGCAAGCCGCGCACGATATTGCGTCGCCCTTTGACAACCTTGCGTCGTGAAATAAAGCTCTGCCAAGCTCCACTTTTTTTGGATCAAGGTTCTCAGGTTTCGCTATAGGCACAATCGGCTCGCTAATATGCCGCAACGCGGACGCGAAATCTGAAACCGCTCCGTCCTTGCTTGCGATATTTAGCGCCAATCCCTCTCGCGACGTTTGCTTGAAATAGACGGTATAGATCGCGCTTAACATAATCGCAATCGCGCTCGCCGCCGCGATTATCCAACTTGTCGATCTTCTCATAAACCCGCGTTTCATTCCGCCGCCGCATATTTTTCTATAAAAAGTTTAGCAAATATACGCATCGCCGGAGGTTGCGCCGCGCGGATATTTGCGTTCTAGCTAAATCAATTATAACCTTTAATCGAAGACATGCGGTTAATTTGCAACGAAAATTACGCGAAAACGCCGTTCGCTTTATCCGAAAAAACGGTCGCGCCGTTCGCCGCCGCTTCGCGCGGCGAAAAAGATTATCCGCGTCAAATCGCTTGCCGCGCGGAGTTTTACCCGCAAAAACGCTTCGCCTTAGACCGCGAATACGCGCTTTTGAGCGCGGTAAAGCTAAACCTTGCGCGCTAATTATCGTCCGCTTTCGAGCCGCGCGATCGACTCGCCCGCCTAAACGCCTCAAGCGCGCGCTTTTTTAACTCTCGACCAAGCGCGGCGCCAGAAAAGCCGTTTTTCATTAGCTCCGCCGCCGTAATCTGTAAATGTAATTTTCGATCGTAAAACCTATGGTTTTGAAGTTTAAAAATCGCCGCGCCGTCCCACTCTTTAAGCGGCTTTTTATAGGCTATCGCGCTCAGAAAGCGATCGCTTACCTGTTTCGGCGGCGAAGGTTGCGAGATTTTTTTCGTCCGTCCAAAAAGAGGAAATATCTTTTTTTTGTCGCGCCAATAGCAGCCCAGCGCGTAATAAAGCGGGGCGCGCTTTGCCCAACGAAATAGTTTCAGATCGGCGCGATCGTAGCCGAACAATCGTTTCGCCGCCCCAAGTTTGATCAGATAATAAACGCCCTTTACCCTAAACGGCGCGTCGGCGAGCTTTTCAAGCTCCGCGCGAACGCGATCGCCGCTTAGATCGTCAAGCTCGATCGCTTGGCACAGCTTTATGGTTTCGGGCGCGATCCTAAAGTCGAGCGTCGCCGCGAAACGCGCCGCGCGCAAAACGCGCAAACTATCTTCCGCAAAGGCGCGATCGTCTATATGGCGAATAGTTTTCGTTTTAAGATCGCGCTCGCCGCCGTTAAAATCCAAAAGCTCGCCGCTAAATATATCGATCATGATCGCGTTGATCGTAAAGTCTCTGCGGCGGCTCGCGGCTATTGGATCGTTCTGCCAAGCGACGTCAAAAGCCGTATGCCCGCGCCCCGTTTTTCGCTCCGATCGCGGCAAAGAGAGATCAAACGCGCCGTATTTATACACAAAAAAACTCTTGCCGACTCCGATCGCGCCGAGCGTTCTCATAATTTTGTCGAACCGATCGGGCGGTATGTCGTAAATCTCTATATCAACGTCGTTAAAGCCGCGCCCTAAAAGATAATCCCGCGTCGCGCCGCCCACAAAATATGCGCGGTCGGTATGCCCCCGCAGAGCCGCTTTGATCTTGACAAAATCCGCTTGAAAAGGTTCGGGCGGTATCACTTGGGCGTTAGCTCGTCTAGCCGCTCTTCTATCGCGCTCAACAGATACTCTAGGAAGTTTAGCGTTAAATCTACTTTGGCTTCGACGGCTCTGTTGTTTGGCGATTGAAAACCCTCGAACAGCGTTAAAACGCGCTCTTTTACCGCGCTAAGAAATTTCGCCTCGTCGTCGGCGCGCGCCGCGTCTTGACTCTCGATTTTAGGCGATTGCGAGTCGCTCTCGATCTCTTTTAAACCGATCGCGCTCTCTTGTTTGGATTCCGCTTGTTTAGGAGCGATCGTCTCTTGGCGCTCTTGCGTCGCGTTAATCGCTTCCGTCGGAGCGCTCGTCGGCGGGTCTGCCGATACGATCGGCTCGCTCGCTAGTTTTGCCTCCTGCGCGTTTTGTAAATCGGCTAACGTCGATAACACCATCTCTTTTAGGTCCACATTCGCCTCCTTAAAACGCCAGCCACCGCTCAAACTCGGCAAATTCGGCGGACGAATCCATCTTGATAAAAAATTCGCGCATCTGCGTATTTACGCCGCGAAACGCGCGCCGAGTTCCGCTTAAACGCTTTAACGCCAACTTGGCGTCGATATTGTTCGGATCGGCGGATAATATATCGCGATAGATTTCGCCGGCTTCGTCTTTTAACCCCTGCAGCTCGTAGATTGAAGCCAACGTCAATGTCTTAACCGCCATTTTACCCCTACAAATCGAGCAAATTAACAATTCCCCTTAAAATTATCGCGTCATTTTACACGGAAGAATCTTCGGCGCTAAAACCGCTGTATCGATCTTCGCGCGCGACGCTCTTTCCCGCCGATTATGTTTATCGCTTAAACGACCCGTTCCCGTCATACCCGCGTCACAATCTATTTTCCCCAAAACAAGCGGCAGGTTTAATTGCCAAAAACGCTGACTTCGGTAAAGATAACGCGGCTATCATTGTCGCCCAAACCAAGCTGACCATAAGCGTTGTTTCCGGTCGCGTAAATCTTGCCGTTGTCGTCAAGCGCGAAGGAGTGGTGGTTGCCGGCGGATATAGCGGTAATATTTTTATCGTCCAAACCTGTCGTAACTGCGGTAAAGTTGTGTCTGGGGGTAATGTCGCCGCCCAAACCAATTTGACCGCTGCCATTTCTTCCTGCCGCGTAAATCTTGCCGTTGTCGTCAAGCGCGAGGGAGTGGTCGTCGCCGGCGGATACAGCGGTAATATTTTTATCGTCCAAACCTTTTACGCCAATGCCGCCTTGTAAAAAGGAGTGGTATATCTCGGTATTGCCTTTGCCGAGCCGACCATATTCGCCAGATCCCACCGTGTAAACTGTGCCGCTATCGTCAAGCGCGATAGTGTGGTAAGCTCCGGCGGCGACGGCGGTAATGTTTTGATTGTTTATTAAACCGTTAAATGCGGTAAAGACATTTTGATCATAAATGGAACCCGTACCAAGCTGACCAAAATTGTTGCGTCCAGTCGCGTAACCCTTGCCGTTGTCGTCAAGCGCGAGGGAGTGGTCGTCGCCGGCGGATATAGCGGTAATAGCGCCCAAACCGGTAACTTCGGTAAAGACGGCGCGGTTATTATTGTCGCCAAAACCAAGCTGACCGTACAGGTTAAACCCCGCCGCGTAAACTTTGCCGCTATCGTCAAGCGCGATAGTGTGGTAAGCTCCGGCGGCGACGGCGGTAATGTTTTTGCCGTTTAAACTTGTAACTTCGGTAAATGTAGCGCGATCGTTATTGTCGCCCAAACCAAGCTGACCGTCGCCGTTGTTTCCTGCCGCGTAAACTTTGCCGTTAGAGGATAGCGCGAGGGAGTGACCTACGCCCGCAGAGACGGCAATAATGTTTTTACCGTTTAAACTTGTAACTTCGGTAAAGATAACGCGGCTATTATTGTCGCCCAAACCAAGCTGACCGCCGTTGTTTCTTCCTGCCGCGTAAACTTTGCCGCCCTTTGAAAGCGCAAGAGAGTAGTAGTGGTGTCCCGCAGCGATAACTTTGAATTTAACCTCTGTCTCGCGGTATTCTTCGTTACCGCCGCCTCCTCCTCCGCAGCCGATTAGGGCAAACGAAATAAACGCGATTGCCGCTGTCTTAGTCAGCGCGGAATTAAAATTGACAAAAAACGGGGATAGTCTCTCAAGCGTTTTGGTTGTCAAGAAACGAAGATTGGTAAAAATGGGAGCGGGGTTTTGGGGTGTTACCGAAGTTTTTGCGTTAGCTAAAAAAGTTTGCGCGCAAAAGAGTTCGTCTCTCTCCCCCCCCCCCCCCCCACAACAGGGACGATCCTAAGAAGTCTTGATTGGAAACTGATTTAGATCGTGTTAAACCGATCTTGCGTAAAAGTAAGGACAACATAGCAAACTCCTTGTCTGACTTACATTAAAACTACTACCATAATAGCCCTTTTTAACTTAAAACGTTATAAACGCTTGGCAAAAACGCCGCAACCGCCGCCAAGAAAACGGAACCCTGCGCTTTGCTTGGCGGCGCTCGAAGAGAGCAAGCCGACTTTCCGCCGCAATCCGTTTGTCTTTGATCGCCGCCGCCGTCTAACGCGTTGGCAAACGCCCTTTTAAGCGTAAATCGTTTGATAAACCCTAGCTAACCGTTACCGCTTTTGAATATCGCGCGAAACAAGCCTTTTAATCGCCTCCGGCGTAAAAAAACCGTCGAAGTAAACGCCATAGTCGGCGCGGCAAAATAACAATTGGATCATAACAAGGCTTGTTAACGGTTTTGCGTTTCTTTTTGCAGTTTATCCACCTCGATCATAAAGCGATCGACAAGTTCGTTTTCGGGATATTTGCCGATCGTCTTGCCTTTTACAATCACCAGTCCGCTCTTTTTGCCAAAGGCGATCGCCGCGTCGGCGTGTTTTGCCTCTCCGATCGCGTTGACCGCGCAGCCCATTACCGATATATTTAACGGCGTTTTAATATCTTTTACGCGCTTTTCGATCGTCGCCACGGCGGTTTTAAGGTCTGCCTCCAAGCGAGCGCACGTAGGGCAAGAGACGATATTTACGCCCTCTTTTTGCCGTCCGCTATCTTGCAGTATGGCGCGGGCGACTCTAATCTCCTCTTCTAGCTCGCCCGTAATAGACACGCGCATCGTATCGCCAATCCCGTCGAGTAGCAGCGCGCCAAGCGCGATCGAGGATTTGATCGTCGCGTGAAAAGCCGTTCCCGCCTCCGTAACGCCCAGATGAAACGGATAGGGCGTTAGCGTTCTAAGCGCGCGATAGGCTTCGACGGTTCGCGCCGCGTCGCTGGCTTTGAGCGATACCTTGATCGCGCTAAAGCCTAAATCTTCGAGCAGTTTAATGTGGTAAAGCGCGCTTTGAACCATCCCAGCCGCGCCGTTTCCGTGTTTGGCTTCGATCTCCTTTTCGAGCGAGCCGCCATTTACGCCGATTCTAATTGGGATATTGCGATCGGCGCACGCCTTTACCACCTCTTTAACTCGCGCTTTGGAGCCTATATTGCCCGGGTTTATGCGAACGCAATCGACGCGTTCGGCGGCTTTAAGCGCCAAGCGGTAGTTGAAGTGAATATCCGCGACGATCGGTAGCGGGCTACGCGCTTTGATCTCTTTGAGCGCGTTTGCGCTCGCCTCGTCGGGAACGCTTACGCGGACAATATCCGCGCCCGCGAAATAGAGGCGCTCGATCTGTTTAAGCGTCGCTTTCGCGTCGGAGGTTTTTGAAAACGTCATCGACTGAACGGAGATCGGCGCGTCGCCTCCGATCGCGACTTTGCCCACGAATATCTGTTTTGTCGGATAACGAGAAATCATTGGCGGATTATATCGCGGCGGCGCTAGAGGAAGGACGAGAGGTTAAGCGCGGCGATATTTTTTCGCGCAAGGGCGCACTCCCATATACGCAAAACGCGCCACCCTTTGCCTTGCAAAACCGCCGCAACCTCGCTATCGCGCCTTTTGTTCCTCGCTATTTTCTCGCGCCAATACTCGGCGTTATCTTTGGGCGTAACGTTGCGGCAGTCGTGTCCGTGCCAAAAACAGCCGTCCACAAAAACGGCGAGTTTAATTTTGGGGAAAACAAAGTCGGGCTTGCCAAATAGCTTATAGTTTCTGCGCCAGCCTTTAACGCCGTTTGCTTTGAAAAACCCGATCAGCTTTAGTTCGGTCGATTGGTTTTTGGCGCTTTTTACCCGCGCCATCACAAAACTGCGCCGTTTATCGTCGAAAACGTCAGCCATTGTTCGCGCCGCCGATTATATAGGGCAAAACCCCCTCGATCGCCGCTCTAGCCACATTAACGGGGACGGCGTTGCCCGCCTGTTTTCGCGCCTGATAGTCGTTTGCGACGATCTTGTAATGATCGGGAAAGCCCTGCAACCTAAACATCTCGCGCGGCGTTAGCCGTCTTTCGCCATTGACCAGCAGATAGTTATACGAAGCGCCCGATCGAAGCGCGCACGAATAGGGATAGGAGCAGATATTGCCCGATTTGTTCTCGTGCCAGATCGCTAGATCGTGCGCCGATCTGTGCTTTGCCTTGCGCTTGCTAACGATACGCGCCGAAGCGTAGTATTTGCGATCGACGTTTGTCTCAAGAACCCGCGAAAGCGGTTTATAGGGTCTAATCGGCGGCGGAAAAGCGAAGTCGTTTCTCTCTCTAAACCCGACGATAATCACCCGCTCCCTTTTTTGCGGCAGCCCGTAGTCGAGCGCGTTTAGGATCGCGTATTGCGCGTGATAGCCGAGCTTTGTCAGCGTCTCCATCACGATCGCGATCGTTTTGCCGCCGTTATGCCCCGCGAGCTGCTTGACGTTCTCCAAAATAAACGCCTTTGGCTTCTTGCGCTCAAGTATCCGCGCCACCTCGAAAAACAGCGTTCCTCTCGTATCCTCAAACCCTTTCATACGCCCGATAATGCTAAACGGCTGGCAGGGAAAACCTGCGAACAAAATATCGTGATCGGGAATGTCGCTCTCGTCGATTTTCGTAATATCGCCAAAGGGGCGATCGCCGAAATTGGCTTCGTAGCAATCTTGACAAAACTCGTCTATATCGCACGAAAACACGCACTCGGCTGCAAGGTTACGCGAGGCAAACGCTTCGATCGCCGCCTGACGAAACCCGCCTACGCCGCAGAAAAGATCGATAAAACGAAGCGCTCTCATTTGGTTTCTTGCAGTTGAATTGGGGAAAATCCCGCCGCGATCGTAGCGCCCGCTTGGTTAGAAAACCGCCTCGCGCCAACATACAAAAAGCGCTTAGTTTGATAAGATCGCGGTATGGAAAAGGCGAAAATTCTTCTGCTTGAGGACGATCCGTCGCTTCACGAGATTATCAAAGAGTGTTTAGAGGATCAAAACTATAGGGTTTTTGATGCGTTTAACGCCGATCAAGCAGCCGATCTACTCTACGAAAACCCGTGCGATCTCATGTTGCTAGACGTTAAAATGGCTGGGCAGAACGGCTTTGAGTTTCTTAGCGAACAGCGCAAAAACGGCGTGGAAACGCCCGCTATATTTATCACCTCGCTTAACTCGATCGACGATCTAGCCAAAGGCTACAAGGTCGGTTGCGACGACTATCTACGCAAACCTTTCGAGCTAAAAGAGCTTATTTTGCGCGTGGAGACGTTGCTTAAGCGCCGTTTTTTTCACACGAGCCAAGAGGGGATCGATCTGGGCGACGGCGCGGTTTTTTACGTCGAGGCGAACCTTATAAAAACGCCGGAGGGCGAGCGCTCCTTGCCGCCTAAGGAGTTCTCGCTATTAAAGCTGCTCGTTGAAAATCGAGGCAAAATCGTGCCGCGAGAAACCGTTATGGACAGGTTGTGGAGCTTTGGCGAGGAGCCTAGCGAAATGAGCCTGCGCACGCACCTAAAAAATCTGCGCAAAATTATCGGACGCGACTGCGTGGAGACGTTGCGCGGATTGGGGCTTCGCGTCCGATGATCGCCGCCGAGAAACAGGCTCTATGGCGGTTTTTGCTACTTTACGCGGGATCGCTGTTTTTGTTTCTAGGCATTATCGGCGTCGGCTATTACAAGTTTCATTCGCGGCAAATCGTCAAAGCGCAACAAAACGAGCTACGCCTAATAGCGGCGAATATCAATAGATCGCTTAGGCGCGGCGAGCCGCCCGACGAGGAGATCGCGTGGGCGATTGTCGATAGCGCGGGCGAAACCTACGCGGGAACTTTCAGGCTGCCGCATTCGACGGTTAAGAGTATCGAGCAGCCAAACGATCGGGAGACATTTTTTTCGGATCAGAGCCATATCTACCGCCTAAACGCGCTCCCCACCCCTTTCGAGCCGCGTTTTTTTCTAGTTCGCATGCCAATTTACAGCGATATGTATAGCAATTTGACCGTCAATATGATCGCCATTGGAGGCGGAGCGTTTATCTTTTTTATGGCGATCGCGGCGATTTTGACGCGAATGTTCTTGAAACCGATGCGCGATATGATCGAGCTGCTAGATCGGTTTATCAAAGACACGACTCACGAGCTGACCACGCCGATCGCGGCGATTTTGATGAGCGTCGAGGGTTTTGGGCGCGACGGCTTGAGCGAACGCGATCAAAGGCGGCTTTCGCGCATCGAGACGGGCGCGAGGACGATCAAGAGCGTTTATGACGATTTGACCTTTCTAATGCTGGATAAACGCCGCCAAAGCGTCGCGGAAACGATCGACTTAGCGGCGCTTATCAACGAGCGCGTCGAGTTTTTCGAGCCGATCGGCAGGGCGAAAAATATCGTATGGGAGATTGTCGTAGGCAAATACGAACCGCCAATCGCCGATAAAAACGAATTTACGCGGATTATAGACAACCTGCTTAGCAACGCGATTAAATACAACAAGCAGGGCGGGCGCGTCCGCGTTTTGAGCGAAGATCGCTTTATGTCGATAGAGGACGAGGGCGAAGGCATAAATAAAGCCGATCGCCAAAAGATATTCGACCGCTTCGCACGGCTTGATTTAGCGCAGGGCGGCTTTGGACTTGGATTAAACATCGTTAAATCGCTTTGCGATCGCGCCAATATGACGATAGAGGTTTCCGACGCGCAAATCGGCGGTTGTAGATTTACCGTTAGCTGGAAAACCGCGCGCTAACGGCGAGCGCTCCGCGCGATATGTTTCGGTATTGTGCATCGACGCTCGCGCCTCTCGCCAAATCGTCTTTCGCCGATCTTTGCCGCGCCGCTCGCTTCTAAAAGCCCGTTTTCGTCGCTTGATCGCGATAGTCGCCTATTCCCAAAACGCCCTAGCCTCGCCGCCCGATCGCGGACGCTATGATTGACGTTTTACTTGCGATCGCGCTTCGCCCCTTTATCCTTCTTACTCTTTATTTCGCGGACTACGCCCCTTCCTCTGTTTAACGCTCGCTCGCTAACTGGGTATTTATCTTAGCTTGGTTTTAAATAAAAGGCGGCGCAAGACGCGTTAAAAGAAACGAATAATTGTTTTTTTGTAATCGGGGTCGCGCGGCGTTTTGTGAAAAATTACGATACAATGAGCGCAATTGACACATGAAAGCTAAAAAAAATGAGCGTAGTTATGACGTTTGACGCGTTAGCGGCGGGTTGAGAGGTTGCGAGAGGCTGGGTTTCAGGAGAGCCAAGCTAAAGGCGTAAGCGCGGTATTAAAGGAGGCGCTTGGCGTAGCGTCCGAAGGTTTAGCCACGAAGCAGGATTTAAGAGAGTTAAAAGTCGAACTGAAAACTGAGATCGCCGCGCTAGATAATAAGCTGTCGCTGGAAATCTCCGAGCTAAGAGGAGAAATAAAGTCGGTCAGGGCGGAGTTAGGCGCGATGAAATGGCTAATCGGGACTGTTTTGTTAGGCGTGTTAACTATCGTCGCAAAACTCTTTTTAGCGTAGCGCGTATCTTTAGCGGCGCAAGACGCGCCAAAAACGCTTTGATTGTTTTATGCGAGCCTTAGTTATGGTTGGCGGTTTGTAGCGCTTGCGGCGATCGCGGCGCAAAAAGGATCGCCGTTTTGTTAGAAGCGGCGCTTTTGGCGCAAAGCCGCCCAATATTTCCTAACGCCTCTTTATAGCGTGGATTACCGCCTTGCGCCCCATCAAAGCGGGGGCGCTTCGCGGGAATGACGAAAGGGCGAGTTGGCGTTGTTACGTCTCCTTACGCGGCGTTATTTTAGTTTTACGATCCAGTAGTCGCCGTCTCCTTGGTTTTCCGTTACATTGCCGTCTGTAGAGCCGCTAGAACCCGCGATAATATAACCGTTGTCATTTGTCTGTTGGATAGAATTAGCGCCGTCGTTATCGCTACCGCCAAGCGATTTTTGCCATTCG
>JAIRNH010000011.1 GCA_031258155.1 Helicobacteraceae bacterium
CGGTTTTTGAAAACGCCAAAACCGCCGCGCCTATAAAGCGCGGCGGTTGTTTAACGCCCTAAAATATAACGGGCGGCGGCGTTCAAACCTCTATGGCGTTAGCTAAAAGTCGGCGTTAACGCCGACGGTAAGCCTTCTGCCTTCTAGCGTCTTTCCGTGCGTGGCGCTTGTAACCTCTTTGTTGGCGACGTTATACACGCCCGCTAAGAGCTTCACGCCGTCTTTGAGACGAATCACCGTCCCCATATCCACAAAATCGTAAGACTTGTTGGTCGCGGGCGAAGTAGCCGTCGTCTCGAGATACTTGCCTCTGTAGTTGTATTGCGCCCAAAGAGCAAACCTCGCGGTAACGTCAAAATCGACGTTCACGTTATACATGTGCTTCGAGATCGCGTTTAGCGCTTTGCCTTTGTTGGTTCCCGTTTTTTGCTCGCTGTCGGTATGGGTGTAGGTCGCGGCTACCGAAACAATCGACGGCAGATTGTAGTTTAAGGTAACCTCGATCCCTTCGAGTTCCGCTCCTTCTACGTTGTGATACGTGCTACCGCTTGAATAGGGTCCTCCGTTTAGGTCTAAAACGGGGTCTGAGAAAGAACTGCCATAGTAGGCTTCGTAATAATCTTTGGAACCCTGCGTGCAAAAGGGTATTCCGTCGCTTCGCAACGCCGCGTTGTTACCGCCGCCGTTGCAGACTGCATACGACTCGATTTTATCTTTGAAATCGGTGTGATAGGCGGTTAGGCTCGCGCCAAAACCGATCGCCTTATTGTCGTAAGCTACCGACGCTTCGTAACTTATGCTAGATTCGGGGTCTAGATCGGCGTTGCCTATCGTTACGTTGGGAGGATACGCCCCTCCGCCGGACACGCTGCCGAAATCGTTAGATATCTGTCGTATGGACGGGGTTTTGTATCCGCCGGAAACGCCGCCTTTAACGACGACCTCGTCGATCGGGTGATACACCGCGTAAAGGCGCGGGGTTATATGCGCGCCGTAATCCTCGTCGTGATTTAGCCTAACGCCGCCCGTTAAAGCCAGATTATCCAAAATATTCCACTCGTCCTCGGCGAAAATAGCGTATTGATCTCTATCGATCTCCATCGACTTATACTTCCACGTATTATTGCCCGTTACATTGTATTCCGCGCTAAGCACGTTCGAGCCAATATCGTCGAGCATTTCGTTTCTATACTGGGCGCCGACGGTCAGAATGTTCGTATCGAAGTAATACGTCCCCTGCGTATTAAGCGTCAACACCTCGTAAAAAATGCCGTCTCCCCGAGGATTTTCAGTAGCCGCTTTTTGAATATAGGTGTTTAGCGCGAAATCGTCGAGTTTCAGATCATGCCCCGCGGATGCGGTCTGTTTAACCGACATCGAGCCTGATCGCCCGGCGCCCCACGCGGTATTAGAAACGCCGGCGGTCGCCGCTCTTTCTTGCCTTGAATAGTCGTAAGCCGCCCACGCGCTATTGGCTTTGTTGATCGCCCAAATAGCTTTGGCGCCGACCTGCCTGTTGTCATAGCGCGCCGCGGGCGCGGCGGCTTTGTCTCCGCAAGCGTTGTTGGTT
This sequence comes from Helicobacteraceae bacterium, assembly GCA_031258155.1. Lineage (NCBI taxonomy): Bacteria > Pseudomonadati > Campylobacterota > Epsilonproteobacteria > Campylobacterales > Helicobacteraceae > Helicobacteraceae bacterium. Next base: position 1,571 of record JAIRNH010000011.1, read on the forward strand.
CCCAGCGCAAGCAGCTCCTCCGGGCAGTGTTGTTCGTCCACGCCTAGAACCGATCCGTAAGCCTGCAAGGACAATAGGTCTTGCACAATGGGTCCCGCTATATTGAGGTTGCCCGAATAACCGTCTTGCGTAACGTCGCTTAGGGTTTTTGTGTATTCGCTCTTAAAACTGCCAGACCATTCGCTAGGAACTTTCTTGGTGATAATGTTGATAACGCCGCCTATGGCTTCCGAGCCGTAAAGCGAGGACATAGGACCTCGCACAACCTCGATCCGCTCGATCATAGAAACGGGAGGCAGAGCGCCTACGGCTACGCCGCCGCCCGTAGCGTTGGGGCTGTTGGCGTCGTTGCCCTGCATTGGTTTGCCGTCGATTAAGTAGAGCGTATAGCCGCTAGTCATACCGCGAATGGATATGTCTTTATATACGCTGCCGCCCGTTATATAAATGCCGGGTACGTTTTTAAGAACGTCGGTTAGATCGTTGAAGGATTTCTTCTCCAACTCCTCGCGCGCGATTACAAAGACGCTTGCGGGGGCGTCGGCTATATTCTGTTCGTAACCCGCCGCGCTGACGACTTTAATTTCGTCAAGCTCCGTTACGTCGTCGTCCGATTTTGCTCTCGTGGGAGCTGTTGTTGTTTGGCTTGATTGCGTTACGGCGGCTGGAGCGCCGTTTGATTCAGTCGATTCGTCGTCGGCTACTATAGGCAAGGCGAGGCTTAGCGCCGTTATTAGAGCTAAAAGCCCCCCCCCCCCCCGTCATGCTAGGATTTACGCTGATTGCGTTTGCCATGGTTACTCCTTTTGATTTTGAGAATTAAACCAAATTTCTCGCGTGGAATAATAGCGAAATATAACCTTAAAGCAAGATAAAACCGCGCGCGGATTTAGTTCGCGCGTTTAATTTTGCGGCGTTTAGGCGTTATCGCTAGTCGCGCCAACGCGGCGCGCGGCTTCTTGCTTTGCGCCGAAATAAAATTGGCAAACGAAAAATAAGCGGGCGTTTTTGCGCTAGATCGAAACGTCCGAAAACGATTAAAGCGCAAAAAACTATGACGATTATAATCGCGGGATTAGAAATCCAAACGAGGGCGGCATTTACGAACGTTATCATAAAAGCCGTCCGTCTTTTGCGGCGAAATCTAATATAAAATCGAGCGAAATAATCAACTATTTTATTTAACGTTATGTTGAGCGTTCCAAAAACAGATTTTTAGCGCCTAAAATTTAAACAATTTACCATATTCAAGGCATAATTAAGAGAGGCTTTTCTACAATCTATTTGCATACCCGCGAAAAAACTACGAAGGACGGAAAATGCTGGAAATTAGATGGCACAGCAGGGCTGGGCAGGGAGCCGTTACGGGGGCGAAGGCTCTTTGCGACGTAATGGCTGAGGACGGCAAATTTGTGCAGGCGTTTTCGGTTTATGGCGCCGAAAAGCGCGGCGCGCCGATGCACGCGTTTAATCGTATCAGCGACGAACAGATTATCGACCATAGCAAGTCGATGCTTCCCGATTATGTGCTGGTTATCGACCCTTCGCTGGTCTATACCAACATAACCTACGACGCAAAACCCGACGCGCGCTTTATTATCACTACTCATATGTCGAAAGAGGACCTTGTGAAAGAGGTTCCCGATCTAGCGGGCAAGAACGTGAGCGTCGTCGATTGTATAAAGATTTCGCAGGAGACGATCGGACGGGCGATTCCAAATACGCCTATGCTGGGCGCGTTTATAAAGGTTTCCGCGGCGTTTGATATAGAGAGTTTTTGCGCCTCTATGGGCAGAATACTCAAGAAGTTTCCGCAGAAGGTTATCGACGGCAATATGCAGGCGATCAAACGCGCCTATAACGAAGTTAGATAAGGAGAGCTAATGGTTGACGAACATAATTTATTAGGTTGGAGCGAGTTTGAGGCGGGCGCGACGCTCTTTTCTTTTGAAGGCGATCGCGCTAATAACGTCTTCCACGAAAACAACTCAATCAAGCACAGCGTGGCGGATTGGCGGGTTTTGAAGCCCATATACAACCCCGCGGGCTGTATTCATTGTCAGTTTTGCTGGATCGGTTGTCCCGATACGTCGATTGTCGCTCAAGATAAGAGGTTCGGATATATCGACTACGATCACTGCAAAGGGTGCGGTCTTTGCTCTAGCGTCTGTCCCACCAATCCGAAATCTTTAGTAATGTTTCCAAATCAGATGCAGCAAGAAGAGGCGATCAAGGCGTGGCCCGCTAAAGAAGAAAAGAAAAAGGAGCAATGATGGCGACTCAAGAAAAAGTCGTTTGGGACGGCAACACGGCGGCTGCGCAGGCGATGCGTCAGGCGAAAATCGACGTGGTAGCGGCGTATCCGATCACCCCCTCCACGCCGATCGTGCAAAGATATTCGCAATTTGTCGCCGACGGCGAGGTTAAAGGCGAGTTTGTGATGGTCGAGAGCGAGCATTCGGCGATGAGCGCGTGCGTGGGCGCGGCGGCGGCTGGCGGGCGCGTGGCGACGGCGACGAGTTCGCAAGGCTACGCGCTGATGATCGAGGTTTTGTATCAGGCAAGCGGCATGCGGTTGCCGATTGTGATGAACGTTGTAAATCGCGCCTTAGCCGCGCCGCTGAATATTCACGGCGATCACTCCGATATGTATTTAGGGCGCGACGCGGGCTGGATCAATCTCTGCGCGTTTAGCCCGCAGGAGGCTTACGATCTTAACTTCGTCGCCTTCAAAACGGCGGAGGATTTGCGCGTGCGCCTGCCCGTCGCGGTCAATCAGGACGGTTTTATCACGAGCCATACGACGGAGTTGGTTTTTTGTATGGACGATGAAAGCGCCTACGGCTTCATCGGCGATTACAAACCGCATAACCCTATGCTTGATACCGAGCGTCCGGTTACCTACGGCGCGCAAACGGAAGGCGAATGGCATTACGAACACAAGATGCGCCACAATCACGCAATCGTCGAGAGCCAAAAGGTTATCGAGGAGAATTTCGCCGATTTCGCCAAACTTTCGGGTCGTCAATATAAGGTCGTCGAGAGCTACAAAGCCGACGACGCGGACGAGATTATTATAGCGATCGGCAGCGTTTTTGGCACGACGCAGATCGCCGTGGATAATTTGCGAAAAGCGGGGCGAAAAGTAGGCGTGGTTGGCGTTAGGCTGTGGCGACCGTTTCCCAAAAAGGAGCTTGCGGCGGCGCTTAAAAGCGCGAAAACGATCGCCGTTTTGGATCGCTCCGCGCCGCTTGGCACGACGGGCGCGCTTTACGGCGAAACGGCGGCGGTAATTGTGGAAAACGGCTTAAAAGCGACGCTGATCAACTATATCTACGGGCTTGGCGGGCGCGACGCGACGACGGAGCATTTAGAGGCGATTTTCAACGACGCGCAAGAGTGTTCTAAGGCGGGCAAACGGGTAAAACCGATTATGCAAACGGTCAATCTCAGAGGCAAACCTCTGAGTTTCTATCAGTGAGGAGAGCGCTATGGGCGAAGCAAAACAGATCAAAAACCTAAAAGATTTTTCAACCTCGATCGAGCGCTTTCAGGGCGGTCATCGTCTTTGTCCGGGCTGTTCGCACGGCGTGATCGTGCGCGAGTTTATCAACGCCACCGACGAAGAGCTATGCGTTTCTAACGCTACGGGCTGTCTGGAGGTCTGCTCGACGATCTACCCTTTCACAAGCTGGAACGTAAGCTGGGTGCATGTGGGGTTTGAAAACGCGGCGGCGGCGATTAGCGGCGTGGAGGCTATGCATAAATCGCTCAAAAATCAGGGTAAAAGCTATAACGACAAAGAGATTAAATTTTTAGCTTTCGGCGGCGATGGCGGCACTTACGACATCGGCTTTCAGTCGTTAAGCGGCGCGGCGGAGCGCGGACATCGATTTATCTACGTGTGCGTCGATAACGAAGGCTATATGAACACGGGCGGTCAGCGTAGCTCCTCCACCCCTATCGGCTCTTCCACCACCACTTCGCCTGCGGGCAAGGTAAGTTACGGCGAAAAGAAGCACAAAAAGGACCTCGTGGCGATTATGGCTGCGCATAGATGCGAGTTTGTCGCGCAGATCGCGCCGGGGCATAAGTTTTGGAAAGACCTCGTAGCCAAAGCGCAAAAGGCGTATGCGGCGAACGGACCCGTTTTTATCAACGCGATGAGTCCCTGCCCCACCGAGTGGAAGTTTGATCCCGCGCTATCGATGCAAGTTAGCGAGATTATGGTCGATTCGTGCGTCTGCCCGCTTTATCAGATCGAGCATAACGACGAGGATTTTGGCTATAAACTCACGATCACCTACGAGCCGAAAAACAAACTGCCCGTAAAGGAGTATATCGCGTTGCAAGGGCGCTTCAAGCACCTTTTCAAACCTGAAAACGCGCATATTTTGGAGCGGTGGCAAAAAAATATAGACGCCGCGTGGGACTATCTGCGCCGCCGCCAAGACGCCGGCGTCTAAAGGAGTATATCGCGTTGCAAGGGCGCTTCAAGCGCCTTTTCAAACCTGAAAACGCGCATATATTGAGGCGGCGGCAAAAAATATAGACGCCGCGCGGGCTATCTGCGCCGCCGCCCATTTGCGATTTTGACGCAGATAGATACTAGCAATCGATAGCCGCGAAAATTCTCGCGGTTATCGATCGTCAAAGCAAGCTGCATTGCGTTAAAATATGAACATAAGGAGTTCTATATGACGATCAATGAAGCGGCGCTAAAAGCTCTTGGCAATCTGCAAAAACCCGCAAACTCTTCAGAAATTTTTAACCATATTGTCGAGCGCAAATATTATGATTTCACCGCGCCAACGCCAAAAAACACGCTTTCCGCGTTACTAGGCAACTTTATTCGTCGCGGGGACGCTAGGGTCGGTCGAGTTCTCCAAGAAAATGGGGTATATCTTTATTATCTAACAAAAGATGAACAAACAATAGATTTTGAAAATATCAATTCGGATAACTCAGGCGCCTTGAGCGATAACAAAGTAAAACAAAAAACTTTTCATGAAAGAGATTTGCATATATTGCTTAGCTCATACCTAAACACTATCGCAATTCGCGCTAAAACGATTTATCACGAACAATCAATCAATAAAGGCAAAAATCAAATATGGACGCATCCAGATATGGTTGGCGTTAAATTCAAGAAATTCAATACTGAAGAAAGCCGCAATTTACTCGAGGCTACCAATAGAAGAGACGCGTTAAAATTTTATTCTTATGAAATCAAAAAATCAATAAGCAACGACAGCGAGCTAAAAGAAGCGTTTTTCCAAGCCGTATCCAATTCTAGCTGGGCAAATTACGGTTTTTTGGCGGCTTTAGAGATCGGCGACCAATTAAAAGATGAAATTGAAAGGCTAAGCCAAGCGTTTGGCATAGGCGTTATAAAACTCTGCTCATATCCTTATGAAAGCAAAATTTTATTTCAGTCAAAATATCGAGAGTTGGATTTTCAAACAATAGATAAATTATGCGGAAATAAGTCGTTCAAGGAATTTATTAAACAAGCTAGAGTGATTATTACGTCCAATGACGAATATCGTAAAGATGTGGAAATCGGACTTGATAAGATGTGCGATACATATTTTAATAGCGATAGCGATATAAAAAAATATTGCGAGACAAACAATATACCATTTGATAAAATGTTCGCCGATATTATATAAGGAGACGTAATGCGTAACTTTGCCGTCAATAAATCGCTTTTGACAATATTTGTTGTATCGTTATTTATTTTGCCGACGGATAGCGAATCCGCCATAACGCTAAGAGGAGACGATTTAGAAGCGTTGAGGGCTTCGGCGCGGGCGATTACGCGAGAGCTTTCGCCTACGGATCAGCAACGTTTTATAGATGCGTTTACAGCGATAGAGCGAGCGAAGCTTAGCGCTTTTATATACGCGATTTACGAGTTTGAGCGTAAAGTCGACTATGAAATTACGTACGAAGAGGAAAAACGGCTTTCAAAGGCATTAGAGGTGGTCGTTCAAGAAAAACAAAACGAACTTATACGTTTTCTTGACGGAAAAAGCGCGCAAGAGATTATTCAATATGCCGACCAAATTGGCGAGGCGGAATATAAAGCGGATATATCGCAGATAACAACCAAAATATTAAACGATCTTAATATCAAACTTGACGAATTTACAAAAGAAAGAGGCGACTTGAAAAAGTTGACTCCGCGATTGGTTACTATTAGGGGTAAGGTTATGGCCGCTAAACCAATAACCACAATCGTTTTTGATCGCGCCGGCACTTCATACAATATAACAATACGCGCGTATAACAGCGCTTCGCCGGACGACGAACAAGGCTCTAGCAGAAGCGCTTATCCAAACGCTTTGAGTTTAAGATCGTGGAGCGATCCAATTTTATCTCGCGATTCTAACGCGGACGATCAGGCGCGCGGCTCTACCGCCCTAGCGTTGATCTTAGATCATGATGATCATAATTGGGATAGAGATGCTTGGACTACAAAAGCGCTCGGCGCTAAAACGGCGATTACGGGACCCGCGACAGGCAAACTAACCGACAAAAATAAAGGGTTAAATACGGATAAATATTGGCTTTACGATCCAAACGATTTCGGAACCATTAGGCTCCAAACGGCGGGCGCCGCTAAGCCAAATTAACGATACGCGAAACATAAAGGCAACCGCGTTTAACGGGGCAAACGGGGCAAGTTTATTCGCGTCGTTTGATTAATCGCCTCAAAAGCGCTATAATTCGCGGTTATTTTTGCGGCGGGGAAATACATGATCATTAGAGACATCAGGCAGTTTGCCGAAATTAGATATCAGGCAAGAGCTTATCTAACCTATCTTTTTACGCGCAACCTGCATAATCGAATGCCGGAACCGTTGCTTGATAGCGTGCTTGTCCAACTCGATAAAATAGCTAACGAAGTAAATAGTTTTGACGCGATATACGTGCTTGATCCAAAAGGCGAGCAGGTGATCGATAATATCGCCAACGATCTGAAATTACGCGTAGGCAAAGGAATTGACCGAAGCTCCAAAGCCTACTATTACCGCGCCGTAAGAGAAAAACGTTGCGTATTAACCGATCCGTATCCATCCGGCTTAACCAATGATCTATGCGTAACGGCAAGTTTCCCGTTATACGACGAAAGCGGCGTTTTAAGGTATATTATATGTATTGACGTTTCTTTAAGCAACATAATAAAAATTTGCCAATCGACAAAACTCGATCTATTTTTTGCCAGTTTTTCTAAAATAATATATACTCTGTTTTCTTTTGCTCTGTTGATGGTGGCTTGCGTCGTTTTCACACACGGAATAGAAAGTTTTTTTGAGCATGGAATTAGTATCTCCAACATAAACACCGAAGATATGTTTAGGGCGACGATCTTGCTGACTTTGGCTCTGGCAATCTTCGATCTGGTAAAAACTATATTTGAAGAAGAGGTTTTAGGTCATAGCAAAAAGGTCAAAAACGGCAGCGTGCATAAAACTATGGTTAGATTTTTGGGATCGATCGTTATAGCGCTAGCTATCGAGGCTCTAATGCTTGTGTTTAAGTTTGTGGCGAAAGATCAAGCCGAGCATATCGTATATGCGGTATATCTTATAGGCGCGGTTACTATGCTATTGATTGGACTGTCGCTTTATATATATCTTACCGGCGGGAAAAAATCAAAAATCTGCCGATCTAATTAGCCTCGCGCGGTTAATGAGAACAGAGAAAATCGCGTCGATCTTTAGATACGCCGCGCCCGTCGCTTGCGGGTATGTTCCGCTTGGCGCGGCGTTTGGCTTTTTCGCCGTTAAGATGAAACTAGCGTGGTATTTTACCCTGCTAACCAGCGTGATCGTATATTCGGGTAGCGCGCAATTTTTAGTAGCTTTGCTTATCGCGCAATCTAGCGGGTTATTCAATATATTCTTAGCGATCTTGTTGCTCAGTTTTCGTCATTTTTTCTATTCGATTGCCATGCTAAACGAATATAAATCTATGCGCGGGATAAAGAAACTATATTCGATCTTCGCGCTTACCGACGAGACTTTTGCTCTGCTAAAATCGCTTAGTTTAAGCCAAAACGATAAAACGGATATTTATTTCGGCGTTAGTTTATTAAATCATATATATTGGATCGTCGGGACGATTATTGGAATTGCGATCGGTTCAATTGCGACGTTTGAATTAAATGGAATAGAGTTTGTTTTAACCGCGCTTTTTATCGCGCTTGGAGTCGATCTGTTTATAAAAACCAAACCGATTAAACCTCTTGTCGTATCTATAGCGATCGCCGCGATAGCGATCGAATTTGCGCCAAGGGATAACGCGGCGCTCTGCGCCCTGTTTGTTTCGCTTTTTTCGCTGATCGCTTTTCGTAAATGGTATGAACGATGAGCGATGGTTATATTCTCTTAGCTCTGTTACTATCGTCAATCGCCGTAGTTTTGACTAGATCGCTTGGATTTATATTTTTTATAAACGTTAAATCTAATAATTGCCTATTAAAAACGCTTGAGCGTAATATGCCTATTATGATTATCGTCGTTTTGGTTTTTATTACCTTGCGAGACGCCGACTTTGGCGTCGCGCAAGTCGTAGGCGCTTTTTCCGCGCTGGCGGCGCATTTGATCTTTAAAAACGCGCTTATTACGATAGCGTTTTCAACGACTATCTGCCTGTTGCTTGTCGCGATTTTTTAAGCGGCTATTTCCTTCGTTAATCTTCAGGCGCGAAACAGCGCGAGTAGTCGGAGCATTCGGCGCACGATGGCGACGGGCAGACATATATGCCCGACTTGGCGCAGTAAAACCGATACAAAAATTTTTTCCACCGCATATCGCCCGTATTTTGACTAGCAAAAGAGGGAAAGGCGTTGAGAAGTAAACCGCTAAGCTCGGCGCGGCTCGCTAAACCTAGATCGCGCCACAAGTGCCTTTTGCCGGCGCAAGCCTGCGCTACTATCGACGCGAGCCAAACTTCCGATTCAAATCTACGGGCGCGATGCGACAGCAACAGCTCTATTAAATCTTGGCGCTCTAACAACTCTTGCGTAACTTGATTGGGAAGCTCCGGTCGTTCTCCGGAAAAATAACTTATCCATAGCGCGTCAAGCTCGTTTTCGCATAACCCTAGCGTCGCGTTTAGCGCGCCTTCGCCGCGCAAACGTCCGGCGATCAAACTCGCTAAAATCGATCGATTCGGATCGGTTAGCGCGTAGCCGTCGGCGGGTCGAGATAAGAGTTCCGACACGATTAAAGCGCGATCTCGCACCGATCTTCCTTGCGATTTTGATCGCTAAATTACCATATCAAAAATAAATAACGGCGCTTAAAAAATAACCGCGAACATAAGTTTGAAATCGTTTCGCTATTGAAATGTTTATCGCCGTTTCAGTCTCGTTTTGTTATTGATTGGCTGGTTTTCTAGCGCGAATTAAACGGCGCGACGCAATTATATCGTCCATGTCCAGAACTCGTCTTGCTCCAATTCGCTTTTTGGCGAGAGGTTGTTGTCTTTGTATTGCAGTTCGGGGTTTTTGACGCTGACCTTCGTGTATTCAGGCACGCTTGTGGCGATAAAGACGTTCGAGCCTATAACGCACCGTTTGCCGATAATCGTATGTCCGCCGAATATGGACGCGCCGCTGTAGATTGTTACGTAATCCTCGATAGTCGGGTGCCGTTTCACGCCGCGCAAAGCCTGCCCGCCTCGCGTGGATATGCCGCCCAGCGTTACGCCCTGATAGATTTTGACGTGATTTCCGATAATCGTCGTCTCGCCGATCACGATCCCCGTGCCGTGATCGATGAAAAAGTGGTGTCCGATCGTCGCGCCGGGGTGAATGTCGATTCCCGTCTTGCCGTGCGCGCGCTCCGACCAGATACGGGGGATAAGCGGCACGCCGAGTTTGTGAAGCGCGTTAGCCAAACGATAGGTGGTAACCGCGTAAAAGCCCGGATAAGAGGAGATAATCTCGTCCAAGCTAAACGCCGCCGGATCGCCGTTGTAGGCGGCTTTGACGTCGGAGGCGAGCAGTTTTCTAATCTGCGGCAACTGCTCCAAAAAGGCGATCGCGAGCCACTGCGCCTGCGCGGCGATCTCTTTTTGATCCTCCTCGGCGAAGCGATCTAGGTGCGGCAGAGCCTTTGCCGCCTCGCGGCTTAACGCGCACTGAATCTCTTCTAACGCCACGCCGATATGGCAGCTCGCCGAAGCGGGAATGCTAAACGGCTTGCTAAAATAGCCCGGAAACAGTAGCGCCTGCAGTTTATCCAACAACTTTACCGAACGCTTAGCGTCGGGTAAAATCGAAGCGGAGCCGAACTTGAATGTAACGCTCAGATCGTCGTAACTTTGCGCGATCGCGGCGCTAAGAGCCTTTAGTCGGCTTTCTATCATCATTTTGCCCATTTGCGCAACGCCTTTCTATCGATCGCGATCGGCTCTAACCAAGCGCTCTTTAAGCCTCGCGGCGGCGCAAAGCGAACTTGCCTCATCGCCTCGTCCATTCAAATAACGCCTTTATTAGCAGATCAACCTCTTCAAAGGTGTTGTAAAAGGCGATCGAGGGGCGCACCGTCCCTTCCAGCCCAAAGCGGCGCAAAACCGGTTGCGCGCAGTGGTGTCCCGCTCTTACGGAAATCCCTTTGGCGTCTAAATATCTGCCGATCTCCTCGTTGGACGAGCCGTCGATAACGAACGATAAAACGCTGGTTTTCTCCTTCGCCGTCCCGATCAGGCGCAAAGAGGGGACGCGATTTAGCTCGCCTATCGCGTATTCCAAAAGCGAATGCTCGTAGGCGAATATGTTCTGCAAACCTATGTCGCTCACATACTCCAGCGCCGCGCCCAGCCCGACCGCGTCCGCTATACTTCCCGTGCCAGCCTCGAATTTCGCGGGCGCTTTTTGATAGAGCGTGCGCTCGAAGGTTACGTCGGCGATCATATTGCCTCCGCCGTGATAGGGTTTCGCCGCGTCCAACGCCTCTTTTTTCGCGTATAGCGCGCCGATTCCAAAGGGTCCGTATATCTTATGCCCGCTGAAAACCAGCAGGTCTGCGTCCAGCGCGGATACGTTCAGCGGTATGTGCGAAACCGACTGCGCCGCGTCGATCAAAACGCGAACGCCGTATTTATGCGCGATCGCGACTAGCGCCTCTACGGGCGTAATCACGCCAAGCGCGTTTGAGACGTGCGCGACGCTGACGAATTTGGTGTTTCTGTTGAACAGCTTTTCATATTCGGCAAGGATAATCTGCCCGTCCTCGTCGATCGGCGCGACGCGCAAAATCGAGCCCGTCTCTTGCGCGACGAGTTGCCACGGCACGATATTGGCGTGGTGTTCGAGCAGCGTTAAGATTATCTCGTCTCCCGCTTTTAGCGTCGGTTTTACGATCGCCTGCGCGACAAGATTGATCCCTTCGGTCGTCCCGCGAACAAAAACGATATTATCCTTGCTGGGCGCTCCGATAAACTTGGCGACGATCTCGCGCGACTTTTCGTAAGCGTCGGTCGATCGCGCCGCTAACGCGTGCGCGGCGCGATGAACGTTGCTGTTCTCGCGCGAGTAATATTGGACGAGCCTATCGATCACGGCTTGCGGTTTTTGGGTGGTGGCGGCGTTGTCGAACCATACGATCTGCTTTCCGTCTATCGCGTTGTTTAGCACGGGAAAATCGGCTCGAATCGACTCTAGGCTTCTGGCGCCCACCAATCCCGCCGCGCCCTGATAACGCGCCGATTCGCCGCCGCAACGTCTAACCTCGCCGTCGTAAGCCTCCACGATCGGCGAATAGCCGCCCGTCTTGACAAACGGCGAGGTCGATCGCGCCGCTTTTTCGTCGTATATCGAATAGCCGCTAGCGGACGGTATTTGCTCGCCCTCGCCGTATTCGGGAAAAAAGCGCGAAGCCAAAGCGGCTAGCTCTGCTTCGTTTGGCAGACCAAACGCGCTCGGATCAGACGGGTTGCTGGGTATATTCATAATAATCGCCTACTTCTACTTCCTCAAGCGCGGCAATCGCGTCGGGCGCTAAGATAGCCGCGGAGCAATACAGCGACAACAGATAGCTCGCCACGCCGTGATCGTCGATGCCCCTAAAGCGGACGCTTAGCCCTCTTGAACTCTCGTTTGGCAGACCCGCTTGGAAAAGCCCGATCACGCCGCGATTGGTTTCGCCCGTGCGCACGAGAAGGATATTCGTCTTGCCCGCTTTGGACTTTGGACTCTTTAGCCCGTCCACAAACAGCTTGTCGCTGGGAATAATCGGAATCCCGCGCCACGAGATAAAAACGCCTCCCGCGACATTGACGCTCGCGGGCGGCACGCCTCGTCTTGTGCACTCTCTAGCAAACGCCGCGATCGCGCGCGGGTGCGCCAAAAAGAAACTCGGATCTTTCCATACTTTAGTTAAAAGCTCGTCGAGATCGTCGGGCATAGGGCGACCGTAACGCGCGCGAACGCGCTGGCTGTCCGCCACGTTTTTTAGCAAGCCGTAATCGTCGTTATTGATAAGCTGGCTCTCTTGGCGCTCTTTTAAGCTCTCGATCGCGAGCGTCAGCTGCTCTTGCGTCTGATCGTAGGGTTTGCCGTAGAGATCGCTAATTCGCGTATCGACGTTTAGGATCACGTTAATCGAATTTAGCTTGTATTCTCTGGGCTTAGCCTCATACTCGATATATCCGTTTGGAATGGTCGTTTTCTTTAGGTCTTGCGAGCAAAGCACGTCGAGAGGCGTTTCCCCCTCGACCACCCTATTAACGCGGTAGATACCCGTTTCAAGACCCTTAAACTGTAAAACGCGCGTCAAATAGCGCGGAGTCAGCGCGCCGTATTGCGGCGTCGTTTTGACGACGTTGGATAGTTGCAGAGCCGCGTCGCGACCCAAAGCGTGCGTAGTAGCCATCTGAAGATGCTCCTTTTGGTATGAAATCCGCCCTTCGCCTTAAAGGGACGCGGCGTTTTTAATAGGTCGGCAGCGAGGGATCAACCTGTTCAGACCACGCGTTTATCCCGCCCTCTAGGTTAAGCAGCGATCCGGCGTAACCCGCCTCTTTGAGCGCGCGAATGGCAAACGCGCTTCTTGTTCCCATCTTGCAGATAACGACGACCTCGACGTTTGGATTTAGCTCGTCTCGCCGCCTCGCGATCTGACCGATCGGAATGGCTTTGGCGTTTGGAAATCTGGCGATCGCGAGCTCGTGCGGTTCGCGCACGTCGATTAACTGCGGTTTTTCGCCGCGATCCAAGCGACGTTTAAGCTCTTTGGGCGTTATGGCGGCGACAGGCTCCTCTTGCTCGTCAAACTTCAGCCCGCAAAACTGCTCGTAGTCGATCAGCGCCGTAATTGTCGGATTCTCTCCGCAGACGGGGCAACTTGGGTCTTTGTCTATCGAGAAGGTATTAAACCTCATTTTCCAAGCGTCAAACAGGAGTAGCCGCCCGATCATTGTTTTAGGCGCGTTGGCGGCGCTGAAATTGGGCGCGACGATCAACTTGATAACTTCGGAAGCCTGCATAGAGCCGACGATACCCGGCAGAGCGCCGACCACGCCGCCCTCCGCGCACGAGGGAACCAAGCCCGCGGGCGGCGGCGTAGGATAGAGGCAGCGATAGCACGGTCCGCGCTTCGCGTCGAAAACGGAGAGCTGCCCCTCGAACTGATAGATCGAGCCATAGACAATCGGCTTGCCCAAAAAGACGCACGCGTCGTTTAGCAGATAGCGCGTCGGATAGTTGTCCGTCCCGTCGGCGACAATATCGTAATCCTTAATAATATCGAGCGCGTTGGCGGCGCTAAGTTTCGTATTGTGAATCTCTACGTTGATAAAGGGATTTACGCCCTTGATCCGATCGCGCGCGGAGGCGACTTTCGGGCGACCTATATCGCGCGTGGAGTGGATCACCTGCCGCTGTAGATTAGAGGACTCCACCTCGTCAAAGTCCGTAAGCCCGATCGTTCCAACGCCCGCCGCCGCCAAATACAGGGCGATCGGCGCGCCCAAACCGCCCGCGCCGACGATCAACACCTTGGCGGCTTTCAGCCTCTTTTGCCCTTCCAGCCCGACCTCGCCAAGCAGTAGATGCCTGCTGTAGCGCTCGATCTCCTCTCGCGTCAGTTCCGTTTGAGCGCGCATAGCTCTAGCCTATTTGCGGCGCGCCGCCGGCGATCGCGGGAATTAGCGTCAGGACGGTTTTATCGTCAATCTTGGTATCAAAGCCCTCTAGCGACCTGATATTTACGTCGCCGATAAAAATGTTGATAAACGATCGCGGTTTGTCGTCCGCGTCAAATATATGCTGCCTTATCGACGGGTATGTTTTAGCCAGCGCCTCTAGCGCCTCTAACGCGTTGGCGCCGCTTACCTCTATCTCGCTCTGGTGATCGACATAGGCTTTAAGCGCCGCGGGTAGTTGAATTATCGCCATATTTTTACTCCTTGAAACTCAAATCGAAGCCTGTCCTCGCTCAACTCAAATATATTGATCGTATCGGCTTTAGCCTTTAGCACGCTTACGATCGCGTAAGAGTAGAACGGCAAAGCCTGCTCCAAATCAAACTGCGAAGGATACGCGGGGTGATCGGGGTGAGAGTGATATATGCCAAGCAGATCGAGCTTTTTGGCGAGCGCCTCTCTTTCGGCGCGCAAAAAATCGATCGGCGCGATCTCGAAGCGGTTGCGCTGCGCTTCGTTTTCGCGAGCGTTCGCGATCGGCAAAATCTCGGTTATATACCGATCGCCGCCGCCCTCTAATTCGCCGAGCATAAAACCGCATATTTCGTAGGGGTATCCCCTCTCGCCCTCGCCTCTCATCGCGCGATCGGCTTCGGCGTTAAGATAGACGCTCATCGTTCGTCCCAGAACGGATCGGAGACATACCGAAGCCCGTTGTCGTTCAAAATCGTAACGACTATCTCGTCGCTAGAAAGCGTTTCGGCAAGCCGCAACGCCGCGAAAACATTGGCTCCGCTGCTGATTCCAACGTAAATCCCAGCCTCCCTAGCCAGCCTGCGCGTCGTCGCGTAAGCCTCTTCGGTGCTAACTTCGGCGAACCGATCGACAAGCGTTTCGTCGTAAAAGCCGCTTTTGAGCGTGCTTTGCAGGTGTTTTACCCCCTCTATGCCGTGTAGCGGGGAGTCGGGTTGAACATTTACGGCGGTTATTTTGGGGTTTAGCTCTTTAAGCCGTTTCGCGACTCCGCAAAAGGTTCCCGCGGTGCCGGACATAGCGACGAAATGCGTAACCTGTCCTCTGGTCTGATTCCATATCTCCACGCCCGTCGAGTTGTAGTGCGCCAGCGGGTTTTGCGGATTGTGGTATTGGTTGGGATAGAAATAGCGATCGGGGTTTGATTCAGCCTCCTCCTTTGCCCGTAAAAACGCGCCGTCGCTGGAGGCGAGCGGATCGGTCGGCACAATTTGCGCGCCGTAGCTAAGCAGGATTTTCTTGCGCTCGCTCGAGGCGTTGGCGGGCATATACAAAACCACTTTATAGTCCAAAGCCGCGCCGATCATCGCGTAAGCTATGCCCGTATTGCCGCTTGTGGCGTCGATAATCGTTTTGTCTTTGGTCAGCGCGCCGCTATGTATCCCGTCGAGCAACATCGCTTTGGCGGCGCGATCTTTGATCGATCCGCCAGGGTTGAAAAACTCCGCTTTCGCGAATACCCTCGCGCCTTTTCTAGCGCCAAGTTTAATCTCAAGAAGCGGCGTGTCGCCGATTAAATCTATGATTCCCGCCATTATCTAAATCTCTATCGATTTTATTGTGATTATAACGAAAAACGGTTTAATCGCTTAGCGCTTGGGCTAGATCGGCGATCAGGTCCTCCTTGTCCTCTATGCCTACCGACAGCCTTAGAAGCCTATCGTTTACTCCCGCGCTCAAACGCATGGATTCGGGTATCGCGCCGTGCGTCTGCACAAGCGGATAGGTAACGAGGCTCTCCACGCCGCCTAAACTTTCGGCGAAAAGTATCAGTTTTAACTTTTCGAGAACCTTCGGCGCTTTGTTCGGGTCTTTCAGATAGAAGCTGACCATTCCCGCGTTACCGCGCGACTGCGGGTGCGGCGTAAAGCCGGAGTAAAAAACCCGCTCGACTTCGGGGCGGCTTTGCAGCCATTTGGCGATCGCCTCGCCGTTTGACTTATGGCGCTCCATGCGCACGGCGAGCGTCTTTATGCCGCGCAAAACCAGCCAGCTATCCAGCGCGGAAAGCGACGCGCCCTCGCTCTTTTGCGCCTCTCTAAGCAAGGGGTCTAGATCGTCTCTTGAGTGCGCGATCAGCCCCGCGACCGTGTCGTTATGCCCGCTTAGATATTTGCTCGCCGAATGCACGACAATATCCGCGCCAAAGGCGATCGGGTTTTGAAAATAGGGGGTCAAAAAGGTGTTATCGACGATCAGCAGCCCGCCGCGATCGCGGATTAGTTTCGCGCACGCGGCTATATCGGTAATTTTCATCATCGGGTTCGACGGCGTTTCGATAAACAGCGCTTTGGTATTCGGCTTCATCGCCGTCGCGACTTTGCCAAGATCGCTTGTGTCGATAAAGCTAAACTCCACGCCGTATTTAGAGTAATAGCCCTCGAATAGGCGGTAGGTGCCGCCGTAGAGGTCCTCGCTTACGATAATATGATCGCCGACGCCGAATAGCTTGATCGCGCACGAGATCGCGCCCATTCCCGTCGCGAAGGCAAGCCCGTATTTCGCGCCCTCCAGCAGCGCGATCGTCTCCTCCAGAACCGATCGCGTCGGGTTGATCGCGCGCGAGTAGTCAAACCCAGTGGATTCCCCAAGGCGCGGATGGCGAAAGGTAGCCGACTGATAGATCGGCGTGGAGATCGCGCCCGTAACGGGATCAAACGGGCGCGCCGTATGAACGCAGACCGTGTCTAGTTTTTTCATCGCAAAGCCTTGTCGAAATCGTCGATTAGATCGTCTATATCCTCTAATCCTACCGAAACGCGGATCAGAGCGTCGCTCACGCCAAGCCTCTCGCGTTCGTTAGGCGGTATGGCGGCGTGGCTCATCTTGACGGGATAGCTGACGATGGTCTCCACGCCGCCAAGCGAAACGGCGCTGGCGGCGAGGCGAACCTTTTTCAGAAATCCAAGCGCCGCCTCTAGCGTCTTTGTTTTGAAGCTCAAAACCGCGCCGAAGCCGTCCGCTTGCGAGCTATGCAGTTTCGCGCCCTCGCCGATCGACGGGTAATAGACGCGCTCTACCTCGTCGCGGCTTTGAAACCACGCGGCGAGTTTTTGCGCGCCCTCCTGCTCTATTGCCAGACGCGCCCTTAGCGTTTTGATTCCGCGCAACGTCAAAAAGCAGTCAAACGGCGAAGGCGTCGCTCCAAAGCCGTTTTGAACCTGATAGATTCTCCTGCCGATCGTATCGCTCGCGGCGACGGCAAGCCCCAAAACCAGATCGCTATGCCCGCCCAAAAACTTCGTGGCGGAATGCACGACAATATCCGCGCCGAGTTCGATCGGACGCTGCAAAAGCGGCGTCATAAAGGTGTTATCCACAATGGTAAGCAGATCGCGCTCTTTGGCGATCGCGATCGCGCCTTTCAGATCGGTGATTTTCAGCAACGGATTCGACGGCGTTTCCAAAAAGATCGCTTTGGTGTTCGGTTTGATCGCCCTTCGTATCTCGCTTAGATCGCTCGCATTTACGGCGGTATGCTCCAAACCAAAGCGTTTATAAAAGGTGTTGAGAATGCGGTAGCTCCCGCCGTAAATATCCTCCGCCGCCACGATATGATCGCCAGCCGCGAAAATACCCAGCGCGGAGCTTATCGCCGCCATTCCGCTGCTAAAGGCGTAACCGCGCGCGCCGCCCTCTAGCAGCGCGATCGTCTCCTCTAACGCCTTGCGCGTCGGATTGCCCGATCTAGCGTAATCGAACTCCTGATCGGCAAAAATATCCTTTTGCGCAAACGTGCTAGTCGCCACGATCGGCGTATTAAGCGCGCCCGTAGTCGGATCGACGCTGTGCGCGTTATGGATCAGTTTGGTCGCCGTTTTCATTGCAAATCCTTAAATCGTCCGCGATCGCGAAATGTTATCGCGAGGCGGACAAATCTCTATAGAAAAAACGCGGTCGTAAGTATAGGGAATAAAGTTAAAGACGCGCTTTCGGGCGAAACGATCGGCGGCGATCGCGCCGAGCGAAAAGGCGTATGCGCCGACGCGTTAGAACGGATCGAACAAGAGCGATTCGTTAGCGCCGATCTCCCCAAAGCGCGCGCTATACGGGCGGATTGAAAACGGCGAAACATTATAATCGACTATAACCGATAAAAGTTTGAGTTTCGCGACGTAGGGATCGTTAAAACGCGCAAAGCCGCCGCGCGGACGTTTTAAGAGACGGCGGTAGCCGCAAACGCGCGGGCGCTAGATCGTTTCTTGTTTAAGCGCCTATAGACCGAATTTTCGCAAAGCAATCGCGTTATAGTAGGGTTTTGCGTTATCGATCCGCGATTAAGCGCGTTTTTAAGCGGCGAATTGTCCGAATACGCGCCGCCGAAATTTTGCGCGGCTTTACTAATAGGCGGCGAGCGCTTGCGTAAGAGAGTAGGCGCTAAAATCACGGACATTTAAGAGCTCGGAAGGTCGTTTGTATGCAAAACTTTACCAAAGTTGAAAGAGTAACGCCTAAAAAGGTCCCCGCCCTTGAACGGCTAACGAACTTTGGAGAGATTTACGCGCTTTTTGACGGCGATAAAGCTAGCGCGCAAGCCGAGCGTTGCGTGCAGTGCGGCAATCCGTATTGCGCGATAAACGGCTGCCCGCTTCACAACTATATCCCCTATTGGCTCAAAGCGATCGCCGAGCAGGATCGCCGCGCGGCTTTCAGGCTAAGCAACGAAAATTCGCCTTTCCCCGAAATACTAGGGCGCATTTGCCCGCAAGATCGTCTTTGCGAAGGCGCCTGTACGCTGGGCGCGGACAACTTTGGCGCGATAAGCATAGGCGCGATCGAGACTGCGATTACCGAAGGCGAATTTGAGCGAGGCGCTATGATCGACTATCCCAAAGTTACCGGCAAAAAACGGGTCGCGCTTATCGGCAGCGGTCCCGCGTCGCTCTCGGCGGCTACCTTTCTGGCGCGCGCCGGTTTGTCGGCGGAGATTTTTGAAAAAGACGACAAGGCGGGCGGTTTGTTGACGTTTGGCATTCCCAATTTTAAACTGGACAAAAAAGCGGTCGATCGCCGCTTTGAGTTTCTGACTAAAGCCGGCGTAAAACTTCGTCTAGGAGTCGAGGCGGGCAAAGACATACAATTCGACGATCTGCTCCGCGATTTCGACGCGGTGTTCGTGGGCGTAGGAGCGCGACAACCCGCTAAAGCTAAAATCGAGAACGAAAACGCTAAGGGCGTAATAAACGCGATCGATTTTCTTAGCGCGGCTCAGAGCGAGCTTTTCGATCCCTCCAAAAAAAGCCCTTACGACGCGCGCGGCAAAAATATCGTCGTAATCGGCGGCGGCGATACGGCGATGGACTGCGTCCGAACCGCGTTAAGGCTTGGCGCTCAAAACGCGACGTGCGTATATCGGCGCTCGGAGGAGAGCATGCCCGGCAGCAAGAAAGAGTTTATCAACGCCAAAGAGGAAGGCGGCGAGTTTGTTTTTAATCGCGCTCCAAGCAAAATTGTCGTTAAAAACGGCGCGGCGATCGGCGTGGAGTTTGAGGAAACCAAAATTGCCGACGACGGCGCTCGCGGCAAACTCGTCGTCGTTAAAGGAAGCGCGAAAGTAATTCTCGCCGATATGACGATAATGGCTTTGGGATTTGAACACCAGAACAAATCGTGGCTAAAGGGCGTAAATCTCGCCGAAAACGGCGCGATCTTAACGGACGGCTTCGGACGCACAAATCTTAAAAACGTCTATGCCGGCGGCGACGCGGCGCGCGGCGCGAGCTTAGTCGTCAAAGCGGCTGCGGACGGCAAAAGAGCCGCGCTTTCTATTATTCATACGCTTTTAGCCGCTTGAAATGGAACCTTTTATAGCCGCGACAATCGACGCGATGCAAGAGATCGCGGCTTTACTACGCGAAAACGACGACGACTCGCTCTTTTATCCCGCCAAAGAGGGCGACGAAGGAATCGGCTACGGAGGCGATCGGAGTTTGCGAATCGATCTGATAGCGGAGGATATTTTTATCGATCGTTTAAGCCGTTTTGGGCGCGTTAATTCGGAAGAGCGAGGTTTGTTCGGCGAGGGAGCGGACGAGATCGTAATCGATCCGATCGACGGCAGCGCCAATCTCGCCTCCGGAATCCCGTATTACGGCGCGGCGGTGTCCCTTAAACGAGACGGCAAACCGCTGCACTCCATAATATGCAATCTCGCCAACGGCGACTGCTTTGTTAAATCGCTAAGCGATAGCTACCGACGCAATTTGCGCTCGCCCCAAAAAAAGCCGCTCGCGCGAAACCTAAAGCCGCTCGCGGGGATCTTTGAAAAGGCGTATTCGCATCCGAAAACAGCCGCGACGCTTAGAAAAAACGGCTTCAAATTTAGAAGTCCGGGCGCGCTCGCGCTCTCTCTCGCCTACGCGCGCGACGTCTCTTTCACGCTGGCGATAGGGCGCTCTAGGGAATATGATATAATCGCGGGATTGCATCTATGCGAAGACGTCTATCGTTTTGTTAGTGAAAAATTGATTATCGTAAGCGCGGATCTCGCCGTTTTTGAGCGGCTAAAGTCAATTTTTGTCGAGGGCAAAGAATGAGTTTTGGCGATTTTTTTAAGCGAGTCAGACGCGAGCGACCCGACGCCAAAGAGGCGCCCGTTCATTGGATTAAGTGCAAGAAATGTCAAGCTATTATGTATTACAAAGAGGTCGCCGCCAAACAATACGTATGTCCAAAGTGCGGACTACACATGCGTATTAGCGCGAAAGATCGCATCGAGCTTTTGACCGACGCGGATAGTTTTGAGGAGTTTGACGCGCAATTAAAGGCGGTCGATCCGCTCTCGTTCAGCGACAAGAAAAGCTACGCGCAAAGACTGGAAGAGGGCTTCAAAAAAACGCGGCGGCGATCGGCGGCGATTGCGGGCGAATGCGCGATCAACGGCATACCGACGCAAATCGTGGTTTTTGACTTTGATTTTATGGGCGGATCGCTAGGTAGCGTCGAAGGCGAAAAAATCGTCCGCGCCGTCAACCGAGCGATAGCCAAACGGCAAGGATTGATAATCGTTAGCGCCAGCGGCGGCGCGCGAATGCAGGAATCGACCTTCAGCTTAATGCAAATGGCTAAAACAAGCGCTTCGCTAAAAAAACTCGCGGCGGCTAAACTGCCCTTTATTTCCATTTTGACCGATCCTACCTTTGGCGGCGTGAGCGCGAGCTTCGCGTTCTTGGGGGATATTATCATCGCGGAACCGGGGGCGATGGTGGGCTTTGCGGGCGCTAGGGTAATCAAACAAACGATCGGCTCCGATCTGCCCGAAGGGTTTCAAAGCGCCGAGTTTCTGCTGGAATACGGGCTGATCGATATGATCGTAGATCGCGATCATCTCAAACAAACCGTAGCCGATCTGCTCCGCTTCACGCTCAAACGTTGATCGCTATCGATCTGAAATATATAAACAAGAGCGACGATAAGCTATTTTCATTAGCGCAAGAACATTATGTCAAGCTGATAAAACCGTATGCGAAGCTAAACGTCGCGCCGATATGGAGCGTTGCGATTGAAAAGGCGCAGAAGATCGGCGTCGCGCAAGCGCAAGAGGCTTACGCGCGGGCTTTCGCGGCGCAATCCTCGCGCTATTCAATCGCCCTGAGCGCGGAAGGCAAAGCGCTTGATACGGCTGGATTCGCCGCGTTAATCGCGAGTCGCCCCTCGTTTTGCTTCTATATCGGCGGCGCTTACGGGCTTAACCGCTCGTTTTGCGACGCTTGCGATCTAAGCGTTTCGCTTTCGCCGCTAACCTTCTCTCAAAGTCTTGCGCGCGTCGTTTTACTAGAGCAGCTTTATCGCGCCTTTACAATCGGCGCGAATCACCCGTATAACAAATAACGCGCTCGCCGCCCCCGTCCTTCCCGCCCCTTCTTAGTCATACCCGCGAAACGCGACCGCCCTTCGAGGCAAACGCGAAGTAACGCCGCGCGCGAGCGGCTTCCAAGCTGGCGTTTAAGCGCGGAGCTAATCGACGGCGTTAAATCCCGCGCCGATTTCGCGGGCGTTAGTTATAGCCGTTTTTTGGAGGAGTTAATACTCAAAGCCTTTACGCCGCGCGTTTATCGTAGAAAGCCGCTCGATAGAACCCCTTCGTTGTTCAAGCTTGACGATTTTTAGGGCGCGACGGCGATCGTCAAGCGCATATCGCACGCTTTGGCGAGCTTTTTCAAAAACGCAAGCGACGGGTTCAGCTTTCCCTGTTCGAGCTTGCTAATATTCGCCTGCGACGTTCCAATGCGCCGCGCAAGTTCGCGTTGCGTCAGATTGCGCGTCGTTCGCGCTTCGAGCGCCGCTTTCATCACCTGATATTCGGGTTCAAGCGCGTCGTATTCGGATTTAAGCGTTTCATTCGCGGCAAAGGCGCGGGTTTTATACTCTTGGTGCGTCATCTCGTTTTCTCCTTTGATAATCTTCGTAATAGCGTTTCGCCCGCTCTATTTCATTAGCAGACGTTTTTTGCGTCTTCTTGACAAAACCGTTCAGTAAAACTAACTTTCTCGCCTCCGCCGCAAAGTAAAAAATCCGCGCTATATCGCTTGCGAATTTAACGCGAAGCTCCCAGATTGCGCCGTCGATATGCTTTGCTAGCGGTTCGCGCAACGTCGCCCCCTTTTCTTCAAGCAGATCGATCGAGCGCAAAGCCTTCGCCGCGAACTTTGGCGCTAAAGAGTCCAGAAACTCCGCGACGGGGCAAGCGCCGTTTGCTTTCTTGTAGTATTCGATCAAATACATAGCGCAAATTATATCATATATAACATCATAATGGACAAAAAATCTCGAAAAATAATTTTGACCCCTATTTTTCGCGCGCACAAAATTGCAAACTGCCGCCATGAAACGAGCCGTTAAGTTTAATTTAACAAGCTACGGAGAGGTAACGCTTTAAAACGCCTATGGGGAGAGGCTTGCAAACTTCGCGCCTATTGCGATTACGAACGGCGATCAAACAATCTTTCTTGCCCCAAACGCCGATCCGCCGCAACGGGGCGCTTGCGTTTTATCGCAAGCGAGCGGCGGCGCTTTATTTATCGTTACGCGAAGCGAAATCGAAATCGAGTCTGAGAAGCTAACGCGACAACTGTCGCGGACAGGCTGGTTACTCCTTAACGGCGATATAAAGATAAGTTCGCGCCGTCGTTTATAGAGCGCATAGACGCTCATATACGCAACCTCCTGACCCTGCGCGGATATGAAGGCGCGTTTTTTGAGGATTTTTGTCGCGCCGAAAACGACGAGATAGAACGCGAGGGCTTAACCGCGCTCGATCTGCTGTTTTTTGATCTAGCGGGCGGCAATAGCCCCGACTATCCAACGGGAGCGTGAAAAATGAAGTTCTACGAATTGTGCAAGTATATTTGGCAAAATATCTATCCCAGAGTAGAGGAAATTAACGAGGCGATTAATCAAGCCGCAGAGACGGCGCGGCAAGCGGCGGATGAAGCGTTAGCGGCAACATGCCAGAGCGCGCAAGCCGCCGGTAATAGCGCAAGCGCGGCGAGCGCCGCCGCTTTGTTTCAATCCGCATGATCGCAAGGAGCGCGACGCGCTTCGGTTCGCGCCCCAAAGCCCAGCTTATGCTTCAATCCGTATGATCGCAAAGAAACGCAAGCGCTGGCGCGCAGTTTCATGTCGCGCGCCTGCGGAAACTTAAGCGGCGGGCGTTCGATTAGAAAAGGTCAAGCGTTTAGAGCAGGGTTATAATCGCTTGGCGATCGCGCGGTCCGTCAAAATCCGCGAAAAATACGCCCTGCCAGGGACCGATCAGCATTTGAGCGTTTTCGACCGGAACAACCACGCTAGAACCCATATACGCCGCTTTCATATGCGCGTCGCCGTTGCCTCCGGTATGCGCGTAACGCCCGTCCGAAGGGAAAAAATCGTGAAGTTTTTTCAGCAGATCGCGTTGGATATTGGGGTCTTTGTTCTCGCACACAAACACGCCGCACGTGCTATGCGGCGAGAATATATTAACAGCCGAAGCGTTTACGCCGCTTTTAATAATCTCTTCGTTGATCCTCTCCGTTATATCGATCATCTCCGTTTTATAACGGGTTTTAATCTCCAATTTGCTCACTTTTATATTCCTTTGCGGTTTAATCGCCCTCTCGCCGACCAATACGGGCGCTAACGACTTTATCGTTTGGCGCGATCGCTAAAACGCCGTTTCGCTTTTTGACGCGCGTATAGTTCAACCGATCTTATTTTCTCGCGGCGTTGTTGGTAATTTTATTATTATGCGCCTTAGCGCCGATTATCCGTCGCAAAAAACGATACTCCTCTTTCGAGCAAAACCTCCATTTGCCGACGGGTAACGCGTTCAACGAGATTTCGCCGAAGCTAACGCGCTTTAGATCAAGCGTTTCGCGCCCAAAATGGGCGAAAAATCGACGTATTTCGCGGTTTTTCCCTTCGTTTAACGCGATTTTAAGCCGCGAAAAACGGGGGTGATTTTTCTCGATCCGCCATTTGACAAACGGCGCGAAAACGCCGATCTTGTCGCTGTTTAACGGGTGAGCGCCCGCGTTGCCGATCGGCTTTAAACCTTCGCTCATCGCCTTTTCAATCGCGGGAGTTACAAAACCGTCTATCTTGACGTTATATACGCGCTCAAGATCGCTTGTCGTCAGCTTTGCGGCTATCTCCGCGCTATCGGTAAGCAAAAGCGCCCCCTCGCTCGCGTAATCGAGCCGTCCAACGGCGATAAACCGCGCAAACCGATCGGGCAGACTCTCAAAAATAGTCTTTCGCCCCTGCGGATCGCGTCTGGTTACAAGCTCGCCTTTGGGTTTGTGATAGACGATAACGGTGTATTGCTCGCCTTTTTTCCCTAGCGGTTTGCCGTCGATAAAAAGTTCGTCGTCCTCTTTGATCCTCGCGCTTAAATCGACCGCCTTTTGCGTTCCGATCGCCACGCGCCCTTCCAAGATTAACCTATCCGCCTCGCGCCGCGAATAACCGCCGCGCTCGGCGATCGCTTTGTTGATGCGTTTCGCGCCGATCTTTTGCTCGTTTGCCACGCCGTATTATACCTACCCGCGCCCAATCGCGGCGGCTGGCTATCAAGGTTGGTTTTGCTACTCTGTCGGTATTACAAGTTGGCGGTAGGATTTATGACGTTTAACGGCATTTTCAACTTTCTCTTTTCTATGCGCGCGGCGGCGGCTTTACTCTTTCTTATCGCTTTCGCGTGCGCGGCGGCTACTTTTATCGAAGCCGATCCAGAGCTAGGAACTCAAGCGGCTAGGGCTCTTGTATATAACCATTGGTGGTTTGAAACCGCGCTGTTTTTGCTCTGCGCGTCGCTTGCGGGCAATATGATTAAATTCGGTATGCTCCGCAAAGAAAAAACGACGGTTTTTATCTTGCACTCCTCCGTTTTTATAATCCTGCTCGGCGCGTTTATCACCCGCTATTTCGGTTACGAGGGTCTTATGCATATTCGCGAAGGCGAGACGAGCGCGTCCATCTTCAGCGCCGATCCGTATCTGAAAATCTCCAGTAGCGGATTAAACGCGAGTTGGCGGCTGCCGCTCTCGCCGGTTAGCTCCGTCGGCGACGAGTTTAACGCCAATCTCGGAGGCGGCGCGCCCGTAACGATCGAAACTAAGGCTTACTATCCGCGCGCGAAAGAAGCCGTCGTGCCGCTAGAAACCGGCGGCAAGCCTTATATGTCCATTCTGATTAGTTACGCGAACGGCGCGCCCGCGTTTGCCGAGCTGTTTTACGGAGAGTCTGTCGAGCTTAGCGGCTCTATTATCGCGTTTGGCGAAGATCCGGGGTTTGAAAAGCCGGCGATTGTTATCGACGCGCAAGACGATCAGCTAGTTATCCGCGCCTATTCCGATCTGTTGCGCGTAAATCTTGACGCGGACGAGCAGACCGTTCTGCGCGCTCACGCCGCGCATCCGTTTGATCGCAACGCGCGTTATAGCGCGATGGACGGCGTAAGCGTGGTTTTGCGCGATTATCTCGCGGCGGCGGAACGTAAAATAATCGAGGCAAAACCAAACGAGCCAAGCGCGGGAAGCGCCGTGATCGTCGAGGTATCGCACAAGAACGACCGCAAAGAGGCGGCGCTGCTCGGCGGCGCTAACGTTAGCGGCTATCCGGTCGAATTGGAGCTTGCGGGGCGTAATTTCACGCTCGCTTTCGGCTCTGAAGAGATCGAGCTTCCCTTTTCGCTCAAGCTGGATCGGTTTATCATAGAGCGCTATCCGGGGTCGAGCTTGGCGTCGTCTTACGAAAGCCAAGTAACGCTAATCGACGACGAGCGCGGCGTGAAAGAGCCGCGCCGCATATATATGAACAATATCCTTGTTTATAAAAAGTTTCGCTTTTATCAACACAGCTACGATCGCGACGAGCGCGGAACGCTCCTGTCCGTCTCCAACGATCCCGGCGTTTGGCTAACCTATATCGGCTACGCGATGCTTACAATCGGTTTTTTCATCGCGTTTTTTAGCCCGCATAGCCGCTTTAGAACGCTAGCGGCGCAAATTGAAAAAAACAGAATCGCGCGGAGTTTTTCTACCTGTCTAATCGCGCTGTTTTTTGTTTTCGGCGCCGCCGATCTAAAAGCCGACGAAACAAACTCGACGCGCATAATGGGCATAGTGGACGCGAAACACGCCGAACGATTCGGAGCGTTGCTCGTTCAGGATTCAAGCGGGCGAATCAAGCCGATCGACACTTTGGCTAGAGAGGCTTTAAGCAAAATGACGCGCAAAAACTCCATAGGAGACCTAAGCGCGACGCAGGTATTTCTAGGTATGTTAAGCGCGCCAAGAGGCTGGCAACAGGTCAAGATGATACGTTTAAGCCACCCCGATCTCGGCTCTATGCTAGGGCTGGAAGCGTCCGCGAAAGAGGCGTCGTTCCTTGATTTTTTTGGATACGATCAAAACGACGAGATCGTTTATAAACTAGGCGAGGTTACCAAAGTCGCGGATCGCACGCCAGATTCGCAAAAAAGCCTGTTGCAAAAAGAGCTAGTTAAAGTTCTTCAGCGCGTGGATACCGCTTATATGATCTATGAAGGTTATCTTTTGCGCGTCATACCGGTAAAAGGCGATCCGGCTTTCGCGTGGGTTTCGCCGCCGCAGACGTTGGAGCCGCTTTCGCCCGACGACGCGAAAGAGACGGCGCAAACGTATAACGAGTATATAAAGGCGCTCAAGAGCGCGCAAATGAGCGGCGAATGGGATAGCGCCGATTTAGCGTTAGATCGGCTTAAAGCCTATCAAGAAACCTACGGCGCGGCTGTGATACCAAGCGACGATAGGATCAAAGCGGAGATGCTGTTAAACTCGCTTGATCCTTTCTTTATTTTGCTTTTTTGCTACCTGACGTTGGGTTTGATTTTTCTGATCTGGGCGTTTATACGATCGCTTGCGCCAAGTTTTATGAAAGACAAGGCGGGCTACGTTTCAGCCGCTCTAATAAGTTTGACCGCGCTGGCGTTTGTTTTTCACGCCGTCGCGCTGGGTTTGCGCTGGTATGTTTCGGGGCACGCGCCTTGGTCTAACGGCTACGAGTCGATAGTCTATGTGTCGTGGGCGGCGGCGTTAGCGGGCTTGCTGTTTGCGAGACGCTCGATTTTCGCGCTTCCGGCGGCGGCGTTAATCGCGGCTTTCGCGTTAATGACGGCGTATATAGCCGCGATGGACCCGCAGATTACCACGCTCGCGCCCGTGTTAAAGTCGCACTGGCTGACGATTCACGTCAGCGTCATATCGGCAAGCTACGGCTTTCTCGGCTTGTCTATGCTGCTAGGACTGATCTCGCTTGCGCTGTTTATCTTCCGCGCGCCGAAAAAGACGAAAATAGACGAGGCGATCGCGGAGCTTACGCGCATAAACGAAATGTCTATGATGGTCGGCTTGGCGCTGCTGTCGATCGGCAACATTTTCGGCGCGGTATGGGCTAACGAATCGTGGGGGCGCTATTGGAGCTGGGATCCTAAAGAGACGTGGACGCTTGTCAGCATGCTGATCTACGCGGCGATTCTGCACTTTAGATTTATACCCGCGCTTAAAAGCAGATTCGCGTTTTCGCTGGCGAGCGTATGGGGATTTTTGTCGATACTAATGACCTATTTCGGCGTTAATTATTATCTATCTGGCATGCACTCCTACGCGGGCGGCGACGGCGCGGTTACGCCCTATTGGTTTTACTTTACCGTCCTCGCGCTCGCGTGCGTAACCGCTTTCTCGTCGATAAAAAGCGATATTCGTTTTCCGCTTGATAGCAGATAAAAGCGGGCTTGCCGTCAACGTCGTTTCGTCATTCCCGCGCGAAGCGATAGGGCGGTTTACCGCCCGTAATCGCGAAGGAAGGCGGGAATCCATAGAAATAACGTAATGCGATTGTTTGTTGTCTCTGCGAAACATCTGGAAATGGATTCCCGCCTACGCGGGAATGACGTAAGGGGGCGGGGGAGCGAGGGGAGACGGGTTTATGGATACCCGCCTTCGCGGGTATGACGTTTTCGCGAAGCGCACCCCGCGTGGGTAGAAGCGCAAGGCGCGAAGGAAGGCGGGAATCCGTAACAGCGATCATCAAAAAGATGGATACCCGCCTTCGCGGGTATGACGTTTTCGCGAAGCGGGAGTTAAAGCTCAACAGCCGTCGTGAACGCGCCCCGTTTCAGGTTCAACGCACACTTTGGCGCTTTCGCCGTCGATATGCGTTAGCGTAATCTCGCAAGTATTTTGCAACAATTTGGCAACGCCTCCGTCGAACGCGTAAGGCCTGCCAATCTCGTCAAAAGAAATCATAAAATTGTCGCCGGGTACTCCCCCGCAATTATTCAAGGTCATACTCTGTATTTGACGCGCGGCTCCTAGCGATAACTCAGGCGTAGCGCGCTCGTCTGTCGCGCCGATAATGGCGCCGTAGCCGCCCGTAAGATAGTTTCTTGTCATCGGATCTAGCGCGAAATCGCTAAGCGTCGAAGCGTAACCCGTTGTGGCGCTAGGCGCAAATACGGAACAACTTGTATTTGCGAGATTGCAATGAAACTGCCAACGTTTATACTTCCACGAGACGTTGTCCGGCTCAAACTTATCGTCCATCACGGCTAAATGTTGCGTATAACGCAAACGTAAAATCAGCTCTTCTTTAGCCAACATCAAATTATCAGGGCGGTAGAAATAGGAGACCGCGATCGCGGTCAAAATCCCCACGATAACCACCACTATAACAAGTTCGATAAAGGTAAACGCTTTTCTCATGGCAGTTGCACCGTCCTTCTGGCATAACGTATCGGCATTCCCTCTACCTCGCCGGTTACCACCGTATCGATAAGCATATAAAGGGCTTCCGGGTTGTGAGGCGCGGTAAGGCTGCCGTCAGCATAACGGATAGTGACGTTAATATCAAACTGATCGACTTTTATATCTATCTTATCGGGTCTGGAATCGCTGGCGGCGCCGGTCGTATTCCCCCGTCTTAATAGCTCGTTTACCGCGTATTCCATACCCATGCCCGCGTATAGCTCGGCTTGCGCGCGCATAAAAGCCTGCGTCTTTTGTTCGACAGACATAGTTGATAAGCTCAAAATCGCCATGCCGATCGTCGCTATAATCACCAGCGCCATAATCGCGGTGATCAAAGAAAACCCTCCGCGTCTCATAGCACGCTCCTTTCTCTGCAAAACTGCACTTCGTTGACCTCGCCAGGTCCCACCATTGCCGCCCAATCGCTCGCCTGCACGCACAACCTCAAACGCAAAACGCCGCCGGATTCTTGAAACAAAAACTTGGTTACGTTGCCAAGCAAAACCTCTGTTTTTGCCTCCACATCATCATAGGCTTCGTCATTCCACGGGCGGAAATCATACGCCATCTTCAACTCTCCGTTATCCACCCACACGGCATACGCCGATCGCGCCAGAAAATAGTTAGGCGTGTTATTTGCGCCGCTATAAGAGGGCGGGTGATAGGCGGCGGAGTCGCCGCCAGCAGCGTCATATAAGGGCGTTATCGTAAAATCGGTCTCCGACGCGGCGTCGAGAGTTACTTGAAAATAGCTAGACTTGGTATGACCGGCGCCGCCGTTTATCCAGTTCCAGCTTAAATGTTTCATGCTTGCGCTATTGCCCGCCGGCGTTTCGCCGCGCCAATCCCCGCCCGCGAAAATCAAAACGGTTTTCGGACTCGGGATATCGAAGGGGTTTGCTCCCGCCAGCGTCGTTTCTATCCCTAGAGCGACAGTGCGTAAATTGCTAAGCGGCGTTCTAAATTGATTGGCGCCCGCGCCGTCCGCGCCGGTTAAACGAAGCCCGATCGCGCTCCAGCCTGGTTCCACAATCGAACCGCCGGTCGACGCGCCGCGTTGCGATTCGTAGGCTATACCCACCCATTGGAGCGCTTCAAAATCCTCAAGATTCCAGCTCCAACTAGGAGTAGGCGTTACCTCGGGTTGGTAGATTGGACTTACGCTGTCGGTGTCTATATCATACGCGACCACGCTGTTTTTTACCCGATAGCTAAGTCTAGCCGCCAATATGTCTAACGTGCGGCGCAGATCGCTTTGCGCGCGTTCCGTATCCCGCGCGGCGGCGTATCGCTCAAAAAAACGAGAGAGTATTTCGGCGCCTATCATCGCCAAAATGCCCAAAACGACAATCGAAAAGATCAGCTCGATTAAAGTAAAAGCGCGTTTCATGTTAACGCTTTCCAACATTGGACGCGGCGTAACGCAAAACGCCTATCGTCTCGTCCGTGTCGTCATACGCGACGCGAACGGTAATCAGCAATAGATCGCTAGGAGCGGCGCCCGCCGAAGGCCAGTTCGTCCAATTAGGCGGATTACCAAAATCAGCTACGTGGTTGTCACTAATCGGCGTGATCGTAACGTCCAGCCTGTAACCTTGCGAAAAATCGCGTTGCGTCCAGCCGTGATATTCGTTGATGGCGGATTGCGGCTCTACTAGACCTATACCACCTATAATATCGGTTGCGCTCGCGTTATAACAAAGCGAATCGCGCTTTAAGGCGATACCCGACGCGGAAGATTTAAGCTCCGCAACGCCCCTTGTTTCCGTAATGCTTCCATCCGCGACAAGGGGGCAGATCGGGTTAATGCCCGCTCCATAGTTGATAACCAGCGGCTTGCCTCTCAAATCGTCTCTATTAAGAAGGCTGTTGTGCGGCTGAGCGATTATCTCCTGTATTTTCGCGGCGGCGTGATAGAGCGCCTCCCCTTCTAGGGAGGCTATATCGGACTCAACAGATTTAAGCAATAGTCCGGGAACCGCCGCGAATATTATCCCTATCAATATGATCGTAACAATCAGTTCGATCATAGAAAAAGCGTTTCTCATACTATCTCCCTAGCTTTGCCGGCGATGAATCCCGCGTCGAATTATCGTCATAAAAGCGATCGTCGTCGTCGCTCTCGCCATGACCTCCCCAACCGTCCGAGACGGACGGCAGGAACTCCAACGTCCCGCAAGGATGTTTGAAGCAATCTCTGCGGTTTTCCATATCTAC